>JAKSIQ010000028.1 GCA_024398755.1 Bacteroidaceae bacterium
CTTGTAAAGGCAATGCACGCAACAGGCAAGCCTGTCATCTTTGTTGACTGCGCAGGCTCATGCATGGGATTCGGCAGCATTGAGGACCAGCTTGATGCTCTTATCCAGGCATGGTATCCGGGTCAGGGCGGTGCCCAGGCTCTTGCTGAAATCCTGAACGGTGACTGCAACCCATCGGCCAAACTGCCTGTCACATTCTATGCTTCAACAGACCAGCTGCCTGACTTCCTTGATTACTCTATGGAAGGACGCACATACCGTTATTTCCGCGGCGAGCCTCTGTATCCTTTCGGTTATGGTCTGAGCTACACTTCTTACCAGTATGGCAAGGCAACCGTTTCAAAGGCTTCAATGAAGAAGAACGGCAAGGTGACCGTCACCATTCCTGTCACCAATACAGGCAAGCGCGACGGTGTTGAGATTGTCCAGCTCTATGTGAAGAGCCTTGACAATCCGGCTGCTCCTATCAAGGGTCTGCAGGGCTTCAAGCGCGTAGCTCTGAAGGCCGGTGAAACCGCAAATGCAGTCATAGAACTGACCGGCAAGAACTTCCAGTACTACGACGAATCAATTGATGAAGTTTCAACCTTCTCAGGCAAGTACCAGCTTCTGTACGGTTCATCATCGGCCGACAAGGATCTGCAGGTTCTTGACTTTGAAGTTCTGTAACACTTTCTGTCAAACAAAAGCGAGAGGATGGCTGTTGCAGTCATCCTCTCGCTTTGTTTCAGGAAATCCCCAAAACGGTCTTTTCCGTTTTATCTGTTATGAAATATTAATTCGGCAACTGTTTGTAACCGAAATTGTAATTCCATTCATTGCTTCCCAACATCTGGGTATAGCACAGTTCGAATTCACCATAGAAATCCATATCTAAAGTGTTTCCAATCTCATCAATTGTCAATCCTGAGCCTGAGCACGAGTCATTATAAACTGTTCCTTTACAAATTTCTTTTCCCTGCTTGTCATAGATTACATAAAAGGCTTTGAATGTGTAATTGAACGTATTGGTGCCAATGCTTGTCAGTTCTTTTTTGCTGGCTTTGAATCCGAGTCTGGCAAACAGTGAATTTTCAGCGGTGGGAGCATTCTTGCATACTATAACCCGTTCAAGTGTATCGGCTTTCAGCTCAAGCGATACGGTATTACCTGAGAAATCTTCACCAAATACATTGAAATCGAAATTTTCAAGAATACAGCTTGATGGTGCGCCTTCATAACCAGTGCCGGCAAGTTTGAAATGGATTTCGGCCCTGTCGAAAGATGCGTTAAGATCTTCATCATCTTTGCTGCATGAGCATAAGACAAGTGCGCACAATGCTGATAGGATAAATGCTTTTTTCATAAATGTTGTTTTAAAAAAATCGCGCAAAGGTACAAAATTTCGGACAGATTCCTAAATTCGCAACTTGATATGGAAGAATATCGTGATGTCCTGTTGCATACCTGCTGTGCGCCATGTTCGGGTGCCATAGTGGAATACATGCTGAAAAACGGCATGCGGCCTACCATATATTATTGCAATCCGAACATATATCCTTACGAGGAGTATCTGGTGCGCAAGAACGAGTGTACGCGCTATGCTCAGAGTCTGGGGCTTGACGTGGTCGATGCCGACTGGAACCACAACTGTTGGCTGGACTGCGTGAAAGGTCTGGAGAACGAACCTGAGCGTGGGGGCCGATGCCTTGAATGCTTCAGAATGCGTCTGCTCAGCGCGGCCCGCTATGCGCACGAAAACGGTTTCAGCGTGTTCACATCGACCCTTGATTCAAGCCGGTGGAAGCGCCACGACCAGATTGTCGAGGCCGGACAGTGGGCCGCATCGCAGTTCCCGGGACTGACTTTCTGGGACCGCAACTGGCGTAAGGACGGCCTTCAGGAGCGTCGTGGTCAGATAATCAGGGAACAGAACTTCTATAACCAGCGCTATTGCGGCTGTGAGTTCAGCATGCAGGGACTCACCGACGACAAAACCGCAACACGCCGTCGCATGCGTATGCTTGTAGCCGCCATGACACCGGAACGCAAACTGGAGCAATCGGCTCAAATCTGGAAACGTTTTGAGGAAAGCAGCCTGTTCCAGCAGAACAGGGACATACTGATTTACTGGTCCATGCCCGACGAAGTGCAGACACCGGCCTTCATAGACAAGTGGGCCGGCAGCCATAATTTCTATCTGCCGTCAATACAGGGTGACAACCTTGTGGTGAAGCGCTACACAGGGCGTGACGGCCTGACAGACGGCGAACAGTTCGGCATACCCGAACCGGACGGCCCGACAGTCACCAATCTCAGCCCAATCGGGCTGGTCATAGTGCCGGGACGGGCCTTTGACCGTGCAGGACACCGTCTGGGACGGGGGCGCGGCTTTTACGACCGCCTGCTTCCGCAACTCCCGGATGCGGTCAAGGCCGGAGTCTGCTTTGATTGTCAGATGCTGCCTGTTGTCCCTGTGCAGGACAACGACATAACAATGGATGTGTTGATATGATACTCTGGTATTCTGGTTGTGGAAACAGTCTGTTCGTGGCCGAGAGCCTTGCCGGACAATTGGGACAAGGCAGTGAGACCGGTCAGTCTGTCGGTGACACACTGCTGTCGGTAACACAGGCGGCCCGAGACCATATTTCCCTATCGTTCCGTACCGATTCCGTGCTTGGTATAGTGTTCCCGGTCTATGCGTGGTCGGTGCCAAATCTGGTACTGGATTTCCTGCGTCAGGTGCAGATGGATGGCCGTCCGCAATATGTATATGCCGTATGCACTTGTGGTGACAACACAGGCTGTACCGAACAGGTGCTGCGCCGTACCCTGAGGAAACGGGGGCTTACGCTTCATGCCTTCTTCACATTCCGGATGCCCAACACCTACATCAACCTGCCGGGCTTCAAACTTGACAGCCCCAGTCTGGCACAAAGCAAGATACGGGAAAGCATGGACCGGTTCCAGGAAACTGCCAGCCTGATACGGAACCGTGCCGCTGGCAGTTACTTTGCCGTTCGCGGCACCGGCGCTTTCTGGAAAACCTACATTCTGAAGCCGTTGTTCTACGCCCTGCTCATAACAGACCGCAAGTTTCATGTGAACGAAAATTGCAGTTCATGTGGCCTGTGCGCCAGAATGTGTCCCTTGCAGAATATAAGCATGCAAAATGGCCGTCCCCATTGGAACGGCCACTGTACAAACTGCAACAGCTGTTATCACCGCTGTCCGCATCAGGCCATAAGCTTTGGTCGCATATCGTGTGACACTACCGGCCAGTACTGTTTCAAGCGTACTGAGTAATCAGTCGGTCAGGCACTTGTCCAGCTCTTCCTTAATGAGCTTGCGGTCCAGGTTCTGACCGATGAAGACAAGTTTCTGCATGCGGTCTCCGTATGTATCGTCCCAATCGGCTGCAAGAACCGGATCCTGACGCAGCATCTGTGCCAGCCTGTCTTCGGGCATCGTGGCGAACCACTGTCCGGAGTTCTTCAGGGTCATCTGCTTGCCTGCCTGCTCGAAAAGATAGCATGTGTCAAATTCATCGGCAAAGTAGCATATTCCTTTTGTGCGGATAATGCCCTTGGGCCATTTCTTGGCAACGAACCAGTCGAACCGGTTCAGGTCCATGGGGCGGCGTGCATAATAGACGTATGTGCCAATACCGTATTCCTCGACCTCACCGCCTTCGTGGTCGTGATGATGGTGGTGATGGTGATGGTGCTCGTCATCGTCGTCATCATCATCGTCGTCGTCGTGGTCTTCATCGGCTTCATGATGCTTTTCAACCTCCTGAATCCATGTGGCGCTTGTGGCAACCTTTTCGAAATTGAACATGCCGGTATTCAGAATGCTGTCAAGATCAATGTTTCCGTAGTCACATTCAAGTATCCGTGCCTTTGGCTGGAGCGCACGTACAATCTTGCGGATGCGTTCCATTTCGTCTCCGCTCACTTCGCTGGCCTTGTTCAGAAGAATCATGTTGCAGAACTCTATCTGCTGGATTACCAGATTCTCAAGGTCTTCTTCACCTATATTCTTCTTTAACAGGTCGTCACCACAGCCAAATTCGTCTTTCAGGCGCAGGGCATCGACCACCGTGACAATGCAGTCCAACTGTGGAATGCCGGCTATGGTGTATTTCGCCTCCATGCGCGGAATGGAGCAGATGGTCTGGGCTATCGGTGCCGGCTCGCAGATTCCGCTTGCTTCAATGACTATATAATCGAAACGCTTCTGGGCTATAATCTGGTGAAGCTGCTCTACAAGATCCATTTTCAAAGTGCAGCAGATGCAGCCGTTCTGCAGTGCAACCAGACTGTCGTCGTTCATGCCCACAACGCCGCCCTGCTGGATGAGGCTGGCGTCAATGTTGACCTCGCCTATATCGTTTACTATTACTGCAAACTTAATGCCTTTGGTGTTGCTCAGAATACGATTGACCAAAGTGGTCTTGCCGCTGCCCAGGTAACCGGTGAGCAGCAGTACAGGAGTTTTTTCCGTCATTTCCTATTTATTTGTTAGAACAGATAGTTGAATCCTATGTTGGTCCAAAGGCCGTCGCCGTCATTCTTGTCCATGGCTTTGGCGGCTTCGAACGATACTACCATGTTATGGTTCATTATAAGCTTGACGCCGCCTCCGGCAGTACAGTGGATGCCGTCTTCATTTCCTGACCATATGGTGTTGTCTCCAGTCTGTTTCTGCTCTTCCAAACGGTACTGCTGCAGAACCTTTCCGGCATCAAAGAACGGGTTGAATGCAACTGTCCAGTTCTGGTTGATAAGTTTGAAGTCAATTGCACGCCAGCGCAGTTCGGCGTTCAGCATTCCGAAACCGTCGCCGAGAACGCCGTTGCGGTTAATGCCGCGGACCGATGCGTTTCCGCCAATGCCTTCGGTGTACATTTTGCGGAAGAACATGGTGTTGATGTTGTTGGTGAAATAGTATGGAATGTCACCCCACAACTTTGTCTGCACCAGAAGACGGTATGCAAAGGTCAGCCTGTCACTGACAACCGGAATGAACTGACTTCCCATAAAGGTGAAGCCTAAGTTGCTGTAGCCTTCACCGTCAATCAGATCGGGGCTGTAGAACAGTGTGGCCTCAATATTGAAACCGCGGGTGGGGTCGCTGTCGTGGTCGCGGTTATCGAACACAAGTCCGCCGCGAAGTTGTGTCACATTGCCGCCGTCCTTTTCGTCTTCCCTTATCAACCCATTCTCAACGTATTTTGCGTATAGTGTGTTCTGGGTCTGATAATCCTTTATATCCAGAGCTGAAGTTCTGATGTTGTAGTATGCGAAACCGACAGCCCAATTCAGTGAGCCGCTTATTTTTTTCTGCATGCTGGCAACTGCACGGAACTGGTTGCGTGACATGAAGTTGAAACCTGATTTTGCATCCGGGTCTGTAAGCAGCATATTGGCTTTCGGCTCCTTGTATTCGGAATCGAACGGACTGGCAAATCCGTTGAAACCGTAGAAACCGAACTTTGGGGCGTTGAAGTATGTTATGTCGTAGAAGAACTTTCCATCGGGAATCAGGTTCTTGAAATCACCGTATGAACGCAGCACGCTCGAGCCTTTTGTGTAGGTCGATGCCTCGACGTTGATCTTGAAGTCATATTGCGGGTAGCGGCTGCCGTCGCCATAATTGAATATGTCACAGCAGAGGCCGTATTGGAAACCCAGGTCTGAATCGAAACCGACTACCGGTAACGGACCGAAATTCCATCCTGATTTTATTATCTCATCCTTGTCCTTTGCCTGTAAGGAAAGCGCTATCAGTAACGCTGCCAATAATGTGAGTGACTTTTTCATAAAATGGTTTTGCTTAAGTGTTACAAATATATTCAAAAAATCACAATTGTTCAATTTTTGCTGTTCAATGAACAAGATTCGTACTGGATCAAAGTATGATTATGAAAAAAAGTCTTCCCTTTGCAAAAAAATCATAAATACCTAACCATGAACAGAAAATCAATCTTTGAAAATGGAGACACATGTCTTAATCTGAAAGGTATCTTCAAGCAGAGGCGCAAAATGAACGGACGTATGGTTTTTGAAGAGCCCGCATTTCTTCCGGATAGGCTTTTGGATTACCTTGACTGCTGTCTTGACCGTTTTGTACTTAAGGAACGCCTGTTTCTTAGCCCCAAGATGTCTCTCCCGTTTCTGGCAGGCAAACTTCATACCAACCGGACTTATGTGTCATCGGCTATTCACAGCCTTTACGGTGTCCGCTTCAATGAATTCATCTCTGTATTGAGAATCGAGTATTCCAAGAAACTGCTTAAAATTGTCAACCTTGATCTGGAGAATGTGGCTTCCGCATGCGGATACCTGTACGCTTCACAGTTTACAAAAAAATTCAAGGAAGTGGAAGGCGTCAATCCAAGCCTCTGGAGACAATTCGTTATGGAAGACATTGAAAAATAATGTGTGTATGGTTGTAGTTCCCATATTTTATTAACTTTGTAGGTTGATTGATGGGAATAACCGAAACACATTATGAATAATAAAATCCAGGAACTCACGGATATCATCTACAATGAAGGTGTATCCAAGGGGCAGGCTGAGGCCGACCGTATTATAGAACAGGCTCAGGCCAAGGCTGATTCAATTCTGGCTGATGCCGGGAAAGAAGCCGCCAGAATAGTGGCTGATGCTGAAAAACAGAGCAAGGCCAATGCTGAAAATATAAGCAAGGAACTGAAGCTTCAGTCACAGCAGGCATTGAGTGCTCTGAAATCTGAAATTGCCACGGTGATAACTGACCGCATTGTCAAAGAGTCCGTCAGCGGATTCTGTGCCAATCAGGAAGCATTCAATTCTTTCGTACTCGAGGTTGCCAGACAATGGAACGGTGCTCAGGCGCCGGTCATTGCGAGCGCTCAGGCGGAAAGCATCAAGGCGTATTTCATGGCCAAAGCAAAGGAACTGCTTGATGCCGGTCTTGAAATCAGACAGATTGGCAACCGTCAGACATTCTTTTCCATCCAGCCCAAAGACGGTTCCTACAAACTTGATTTCGGCCAGCAGGAATTGGAAAGCTGGCTCAAGTCCATGCTTCGTGACCAGTTGGTTGACGTACTTTTCTGACAACTATACGCTGGGCGATGGGACACTACTATTATCTGGTGGCAGGTCTTGCCAATCTGGACAGTGACGATGGCAGACCGCAGCTTTCGCTGGAGGATTTCCGCAAGGAGGTCTTTCCTCAGGTGAGTGCTGCTGACCGGTGCCTGCTCGAAATGCCGCTGGTGGAATGTGACTGCCACAGGCTGGCTGCTTTTCTGACGGACGGACTTATCCCTGAATCAATGCCGCAGGGCTTGCTTTCGTCGGCCAGCCTTGAAAATGCTGTGGAACAGGCCAAATCGGGAGAAAACAGGCCCGATGAGATTCTGCCTTTCATGTGGAATTTTCTGGTCGGTTATTTCGGCTCGGAAAACCGTGAAGGTGTTGTTGACAGACTTCTGTCTGTTTTTTATGAATATGCCATGAATGCCGGTAACACATTCGTGTCTGACTGGTATGCTTTCAATTTGAATCTGAACAATGTCAGGACGGCAATTGCCGCGCGCAAATACGGTCTTGACATTCAGAATCTTATTGTCGGTGATAATGAGACAGCAAACCAGCTGCGTACCAGCGGTGCTCGTGACTGGGGCTTGTCAGGCAATCTGGATTTCTTTGATGAACTGCTTCGCATTCATGATGAACAGGATCTTGCCAAACGCGAACATGCGGTTGATTACCTACGCTGGAGATGGCTGGAACAGAACAGTTTCTTTTCATATTTTACAGTGGAAAGCCTTTTTTCCTATATGGAAAGGCTGTCAATGGCATGGCGATGGAACAGCCTTGACCATGATGGTGGAGAAGCTATACTCAGAGGCCTTATCGGAGAACTTAAGGGGCAGGTTAAGGTGCCCGATGAATTTGGAAACGATTAAACACATTATAACATAAATGGCTACAAAAGGAACAGTACGCGGAGTCATTGCCAACATGGTCACGCTGAAAGTGGACGGCCCTGTTGCACAGAATGAAATCTGCTACATTGAAACCGGTGGTGACAGGCTCATGTCTGAGGTCATTAAGGTGGTCGGAGACAATGTCTATGTGCAGGTCTTCGAGAGCACACGTGGACTCAAGGTGGGAGCTCCCGCAGAATTTACCGGTCACATGCTTGAGGTGACCCTCGGTCCGGGAATGCTGTCACACAACTATGATGGTCTTCAGAACGATCTTGACAAAATGACCGGTGTATTCTTGAAACGGGGAGAATACACTTTCCCGCTTGATTATGAACAGATATGGCATTTCAAGCCTCTGGTTGCCGTCGGTGACATTGTGATGGCATCGGACTGGATGGGCGAGGTCGTCGAGAATTTCCAGAAGCTCAAGATAATGGCTCCTTTCGGTCTGGAGGGCAGATATACGGTCAAGTCGGTTGCTGCCGAAGGTGACTATCACATCAATGACACTATAGCTGTAATTGAGAACGGTAACGGCGATTCGGTAAATGTCAATATGATTCAGAAATGGCCGGTAAAGGTTCCTATGACCAACTATCTTGAGAAGCCGCGTCCGTTCAAACTCCTTGAAACCGGCGTGCGTTCCATTGATACGCTCAACCCGATAGTAGAGGGAGGAACAGGTTTCATACCGGGACCTTTCGGTACGGGTAAGACTGTGCTCCAGCATGCCATTTCGAAGCAGGCCGAGGCTGATATTGTCATCATTGCAGCCTGCGGTGAACGTGCTAACGAGGTTGTTGAAATCTTTACCGAATTCCCCGAGCTTGATGACCCGCACACAGGCCGCAAGCTGATGGAACGTACCATCATCATTGCGAATACATCGAACATGCCGGTTGCCGCACGTGAGGCATCGGTCTATACCGCCATGGCAATTGCCGAGTATTACCGCTCAATGGGACTCCGCGTTCTGCTTATGGCCGATTCGACCAGCCGCTGGGCTCAGGCTCTGCGTGAAATGTCCAACCGTATGGAGGAACTTCCCGGACCCGATGCCTTCCCTATGGACATATCATCAATCATTGCCAACTTCTACGGCCGTGCCGGATATGTGAAACTGAACAACGGACAGCCCGGTTCAATCACCTTCATAGGTACGGTATCACCTGCAGGCGGCAATCTGAAAGAGCCTGTCACCGAGAACACCAAAAAGGTTGCACGCTGTTTCTATGCTCTTGAGCAGGAACGTGCCGACCGCAAACGTTATCCGGCCATCAACCCCATTGATTCCTACTCCAAGTATCTTGACTATCCGGAGTTCAAGCAGTACATTTCAGGTATAATAGATGACGATTGGACTGACAAGGTGAACGAACTTAAGACACGTCTGCAGCGCGGAAAGGAAATTTCCGAGCAGATTAACATTCTGGGCGATGACGGCGTTCCGGTCGATTACCATGTGACGTTCTGGAAATCGGAACTTATTGACTTCATAGTGTTGCAGCAGGATGCGTTCGACGAGATTGATGCCGTTACACCGCTGGCTCGTCAGCGTGCCATTGTTGACCGTGTCATCAGCATCTGCCGTTCGCAATTCAAGTTTGACAGTTTTCTTGAAGTCATTGACTGGTTCAAGCAGGTCATCAATATGCTCAAGCAGATGAACTACAGCAAGTTTGAATCGGACCAGTATAGGGAATTCGAACAGAAGCTCCAGCAGCTTCTGGATGAACGTAAAACCGCCTAACCTAAAAGTGATATGACAACAAAGGCTTTCCAGAAGATATACACGAAAATAAGCCAGATAACCAAGGCTACATGCTCGCTCCATGCGCAGGATGTGGGTTATGATGAACTTGCACTTATAGACGGCCGTCTTGCACAGGTCGTGAAGATTGAGGGAGACGAAGTCACTCTTCAGGTCTTCCAGGGTACCGGCGGCATCCCCACCGATGCGCAGGTCATTTTCATGGGCAAGGCACCAAGCCTCAAGGTAAGCGACCAGCTGGCAGGGCGTTTCTTCAACGCATACGGTGACCCTATTGACGGCGGACCGGCAGTCGAAGGCAAGGAAGTCGAAATTGGCGGCCCTTCTGTGAATCCGGTACGACGCAAGCAGCCGTCCGAACTCATTGCCACCGGTATAGCAGGTATCGACCTTAACAATACTCTTGTGTCTGGCCAAAAGATTCCGTTCTTTGCTGATCCGGACCAGCCGTTCAATCAGGTAATGGCAACAGTGGCCATGCGTGCCAAGGCCGACAAGATTATTCTTGGCGGTATGGGTATGACCAACGATGACTATCTGTATTTCAGAAACGTTTTCTCGAATGCCGGTGCCATGGACCGCATAATAGGTTTCATGAACACGACAGAGAATCCGGCAGTCGAACGCCTGCTGGTTCCCGATATGGCACTTACAGCTGCGGAATATTTCGCTGTCGAAAAGAATGAGAAGGTTCTTGTCCTTTTGAGTGACATGACATCGTATGCCGATGCCCTTGCAATCGTGTCGAACCGTATGGACCAGATTCCGTCAAAGGACTCCATGCCTGGATCGCTGTATTCCGATCTTGCCAAGATTTACGAAAAGGCTGTACAGTTCCCCGCAGGCGGATCCATCACCATCATAGCCGTCACCACTCTGTCCGGCGGTGACATTACGCATGCCGTACCAGACAATACAGGTTACATTACAGAGGGACAGTTGTTCCTGCGCCGTGATACGGAAATAGGCAAGGTTATAGTTGATCCGTTCCGTTCTCTGTCGCGACTCAAACAGCTTGTCAACGGCAAAAAGACACGTGCGGACCATCCGCAGGTAATGAATGCGGCAGTCCGTCTGTATGCGGATGCGTCAAATGCCCGCACCAAAGTGGAGAACGGTTTTGACCTGACGGACTACGATGAGCGTGCATTGGCATTTGCAAAAGACTATTCCGAACAGCTTCTGGCCATAGATGTCAATCTGGATACCACACAGATGCTTGACGTGACATGGGGCCTGTTCGGTAAATATTTCAAACCTGACGAGGTCAACATCAAATCGGCACTTGTTGAACAGTACTGGCCGAAAGAATAATGAAGTATGTCAGTTAAGTTCCAGTATAACAAGACTTCGCTGCAGTTGTTGGAAAAACAGCTGAAGATACGCAAGCGTACCCTGCCCATAATCAAGAGCAAGGAAAGCGCTCTGCGTGTCGAGGTGAAGAAATGCAAGGACGATTTGTCCGGACTGAACGCCGAGCTGGAGCGGAGCATAGTACGCTATGATTCCATGTTCGCGCTTTGGAATGAATTTGACCGGACACTTGTCAGCGTGAAGGATGTGAATCTGAGTGTCCGCAAAATTGCCGGTACACGCATACCTGTACTTGACGGTGTCGATTTTGAGGTTCGTGAATTCAGCCTTTTCAGTCAGCCCAAATGGTATTGTGACGGCATAGACATTCTGAAGAATCTTGCCCGGGCAGCCATTCTGTGCGAATTTACCCAGGCAAAACTGGCGTTGCTTGAAAAGGCTAGGAAGAAGACTACGCAGAAGGTCAATCTGTTTGAGAAGGTGCAGATTCCGGGATATGAAGATGCCATACGCAAGATTAAACGCTTCATGGAAGACGAGGAGAATCTGTCCAAGTCAAGTCAGAAGATTTTGAAACAGCTGCTTGAACAGCGTGAACAACAGAAAATGCATTCGGAGTCATGATTACTAAAATGAAAAAACTGGACTTCCTGGTATATTACAGGGAGTACGAGGCTTTTCTTGAAAAGCTCCGCTCGCTTGGCGTGGTTCATGTTTCAACACTCCGACAGGGAAGTCCTGCGCCTGATTCCGGACTTGGTGCTGACCTGAAGAAGCTTTCAAGAATGCAGTCGGTTCTGGCATCGGTTTCCAACGCCTGCAAGTCAGTCGGACTGCAGACGGCTGTTTCAGTTTCAAATGCTGATGAAGTTCTTGACAACTATGATGCGCTGATGAACAGCAAGACCCAGCTGGAACAGAATCTGCAGGCATTGTCACGCGAACGTTCACAATTGCAGCCCTGGGGAGACTTTGAACCGTCGAATGTTGCAAGGCTTGCTGAATCGGGATACTGTATCAGATTCTATTCCTGTCCTTTGAAATCGTTCAACGAGGAATGGACAGAACGCTACAACGCCATCAAGGTTGAAGGCGACAGACAGAAAACATATTTCATTACCATAACAGGAGCCGATGTCAGGCCAGACATTGATGCAGAGGAATGCCGTCTGCCACAGACTTCATTGTCTGCAATACAAGTACGTGAGCAGGAACTGAAGGCCCGACTTGATGCCATTCCGGCTCAGTTGGCCGGTCTTGGCCAGTCAGGTATTCCGTTGCTGGAAGATGCAATAGCCAGGACCGAAAACCGCATAGGCATGGAAAGGGTAAGGCTCTCCGGTGAAAAGACCTGTGACGATTCGCTTGTACTCCTTGAAGGGTGGGTTCCGGCTGCTCAGGTGTCTGTTGTCACGGAAGCGATTGAATCGGCAGGAGTGTATTGTGATGTGCAGGATCCCGAGGCCGGCGATGACATTCCGATACAGTTGGACAACAACCGTTTTGCAAAACTGTTCGAACCGCTTACGAAACTGTATATGCTGCCATCGTATCAGGAACTTGACCTGACACTGATGTTCGCTCCGTTCTTCATGCTGTTCTTCGGACTGTGTCTGGGAGATATGGGATATGGCCTGCTGATGATAGTGGCATTGCCCGTATTCACCAAACTGTTCCAGCTTATCAATCCGAATTTTTCAAAGTGGCTGGTCGTACTGTTCGGAGCAAGCACAATGTTGTGCGGAACGCTTTCCGGAACATTCTTCGGGTTCAACATTTACGATCTGAACATACCGTTCATCCAGTCAATGAAGGAACTGCTGTACACTGACAATTCGACCATGTTCACTGTGTCGCTTTGCATAGGAGTGGTTCAGATATTGTTCGGTATGATACTGAAAGCCGTCAACCTTACAATCCAGTGCGGTTTCAAGGCAGCCATCAGTACGGTAGGATGGATACTGCTGCTTGTCACTGTGGCCGTATGCGCTCTTGCAGGCATTGATTTCGGCAGTCCTGTTGTGCTGGCTGTCCTCGGCATTGCCGCAGTCGGCATTTTCCTGCTGAACACACCCGGTAAGAATCCTCTGCTGAACATAGGTGTGGGCTTGTGGGATACTTACAATATGGCTACCGGACTGTTGGGCGATGTCCTTTCATATGTGCGTCTGTTCGCTCTCGGTCTGTCAGGCGGTATTCTGGCAAATGTGTTCAACAGTATGGCTGTGGGCATGAAACCTGATAACCCGGTTGCAGGTTTCATTGTCATGGTACTGATATTCGTAATCGGACATGCACTCAACATATTCATGAATATTCTTGGCGCCATTGTGCATCCTATGCGTCTTACGTTCGTGGAATTCTTCAAGAATGCCGGATATACGGGCGGTGGCGTGGAGTACAGTCCATTCAAAATTCGAAATAACAATTAAACAATAAAAATCAAAAAGTTATGTCAAGTTTGGTATTAGCTTATGTGGGCGTGGCCCTTATGATCGGCCTTTCAGGCATTGGCAGTGCTTTCGGTGTCACAATTACCGGAAATGCTGCAGTAGGTGCTCTCAAGAAGGTTGACAAGTTCGGTAACTTCATTGTGCTGACCGCACTTCCAGGTACACAGGGTCTGTACGGTTTTGCCGGTTACTTTATTTTTGCCAATATGTTCGGCGTTCTTACTCCTGACATTACACCAATACAGGCAGCTTCAGTTTTCGGCGGCGGTCTGGCACTTGGTATGGTAGGTCTGTTTTCAGCTATCCGTCAGGGACAGGTTTGCGCCAACGGCATAGCAGGCATTGCACAGGGACACGATGTCTTCTCAAAGACTCTGATTCTTGCTGTATTCCCTGAATTGTACGCCATTGTTGCTCTTGCCGGCGTATTCCTTATGGGTTCGGCACTTTAAGAATTCCGTTTGTACTTCTTTACGTCGCACCATGCTGTCAGTCAGTCTTGGTGCGACGTTTCCATATGTTCAGGTTCTTCAGGTATGTGATACGTTTTTCTGTTTGTGCGTCGGTAAGATTGCGTAGTTCGAGACGTGCCTTCAGAATTTCCGACGCCGGAATCATGCCGGCTTCATATTTGCGCATAAGCTGGTCAACAGTTCTGTTTGCAGCATCCACAGCCTTGTCCGCAGACTTCATATCTTCAAATGAAGATGTCAGATCCAGCCAGAACTTACGCAGTTGGAGGTCCAATTGGCGATCCAGATAATCCTTTTCATTCTGGGCTTGAGTGCGTGCAATATCATAGCGGCGGTTCATGTGTTCTGCCTTTCCAAGGTCTGTAATGGGAATCTGGACCAGAACAAAACCGAGCATGTTGTTCTTTGGGTCAACACGCTCATTGTACTGCGAATTTGAGAAACTTGCTCCAACTGCAAAAGTCGGCAGGAGTTTGCCCACTTCCATCTTCTTCTGGAGTTCTTTTGCTTCGACTTGAATTTCAAGCAATTGTGATTCAGCAGAGCGTGGAGCATTGCTTTCTTCAACGAATAGGGAGTACGGATCTTTAATGTCGTCAAAACCATCGCTCAGGTACAGTTCGTCAATGTCTGGAACACCGGGTTTGGAATCCTGATAACTGAATTCCTGCCCAATGGCATTGAACAGGTTCATTTTTGCCAGACGTATGCCGTTAGTCAGTTGGATTTCCAGAGATTCCAGTTCACTTTTCTTGACCAGCAGCTGCATCATTTCCGATTCAGCCAGCACGCCGGCTTCAATTGCGGACTGGGCATCTTTGTATAGCGTATCAAGAAGTTCGCGTCCCTGGTTGAGCGTGTTCACTTTTTCCTGCAGTGATACTACCAGCCAGTATTTGTCTTCAATTTCAGCTTCAGTCTGGTCTGCTTTCCGCTTGTTCTGCAGTATTGCCGCATCTACTCCAAGTTTTGCCAACTTGTTGCCCGACATTATGCGACCGCCTGCGTATATTGGTTGGATGGCCGATACTCCTGCCGTATAGCCTTTCTTGATAAATGATGCCAGTGGCTTGTCCAGGTCTTCTCCCATGGAATCTTCAAATTCTTCACGCGTCATGATAGGATCTTCGCCTTCTGTCATGAAATCCAAGAGCCCGGTAGAACGGAATGTGGGTTCCATCAGAGGATCTTTTGAATAGAATCCGAATCCTGTAGCCTGCACGCGCGGGAAATATTCCCACCTGGCTTCCTTCAACTGTTCCTTGGCCGCAACTACGTCAAGTTTCGAGTTCTGCAGGTACGCATCGTTCGACATGGCCATATTGAGGCATTCCTGCAGTGACAGACTTGTTCCCTGTGCATTGGCCGTCAGCATTGAGAGAACTGAAATGGCAGTCAGAATGTATCTTTTCATATCTTGTCTTCCTTTTTGTACAGTACCCAGTATGAAACCGGCATGACCAGTACTATGAATATTAGAGAAATCATGGTTCCGAAACAGATGGTGACACCCATTGGCATCCACAGCAGGTCTCCGCTGACAATCATGGGCAGCACACCCAAGGCCGTGGTACACGAAGTCAGAAAAATCGGTCTCATGCGTCGTTGTCCGGCTTGGAAAGCGGCCTGACGGACACTCATGCCATCATTGCGCAACGATTCGGCGTATTCGAACATCATGATACCGTTTCTTACCACAATTCCGACCAGTGATATCAGACCCAGTACGGCTGTCATGCTGAAATCCAGTCCGAAAAGCCAAAGTCCGAAAGTGGTACCCAGCAGACAAAGCGAACTGAGACACATTGTCAGGACTGAGAGCGAAATCTTCTTGAAAGTCATGAGCAGGAAAATGAACAGAATGAATACTGCAGCAAAGAAACATAGTCTGATTTCAGGAATCATCATGGCGTTAGCAGCCGTAAGTCCACCGTATGAAACGCTTATGCCTTCCGGCATCTGCGGTTTCAGTTCCTTGTCAATGTATTTTCTGATGGCCTTCATTGCGGCCGGCTGGCTGCAGCCGTATTTCATGTCCGATGTCACGGTCAGCACCTGTCGTCCGCCCAGATGCGAAATCTGGCTGGGCTCCCAGTCAGGAGAAATTCGGGCCACCTGACGCAGAGGAACCGTCACTGCAGGGTTGTTCGTGGAAATCATGTGGTCGGCCACCTCTTCGTATGAAACATCGGTAAATGATATGTCGTTGTAAACGTTGACCGGAATGCGGTGCCCATCCTCCCAGACCGATGCTATGTTGACATTGTTCATTGAACCGGTCAGCGATGCACCCATGCCTATCTTGCTTACTCCAAGCCTTGTCGATTCATACTGGTCCATCTGGACGTCAATGACAGGTACAAAGTCATCGCAGTCGGAATGGATCCATGACAACTGGTCAGACAGGTTGTCATGCATGAACAGCTGCAGCTTGTCGGCGTATTCCTTCATCTGCAGCAGATCGGCACCGAAGAAATTCACTTCAATTGGCTGGACTGCCTGGTAGTCAAGCTGCTTGAAATGTATCTTGGCATTTGGGAACCAGTACTCGAACTTTTCCTGGACTACTGGAAGCACATTTTTCGTATCCTCTGCCGAATTGGTGCGTACAATCAGCTGTGCCACGTTCGGACCTGGAAGTGCGGGGGCGTAGGTCATGTGGAAACGTGGTGCGCTGGTGCCGCGGAAAGAAGTGACATTCCTGACTCCGGGAATTTCACGCAGCATTTTCTGAATGGAATCAGATACGGTCTCAGTCTCTTCGATAGAGGAACTGCTGTCCAGATATACCTCCATGGCAAAAGAATCACGGTCAGCCTTAGGCATCATCTGTACGTTCAGCAGAAGGAAGAATATTATTCCGCCGGCAAGGACGGCCACACCTAGCATGATGGTGAAACCCGGATGGCGGAAACAGAATTCCTCACCTTTGTCGTAAACATTCTGTATCGTATTGAAGAATCGGGCCTGCATGCGGGAGAAGGCTGTCTCCTTCTGCTCGGCGCTGCGTATGTATTTTGTCTCAAGGGTGGGGACTATGAGAACGGCGTATGCCAGTGACGAACCGAGGGCAATGGTTATAACCAGCGGGAAAACGCGGATAAAGTCCCTTATGATTCCCGTGAAAACCATAATTGTCGGGAAGAACATTGCACAAATGGCAACGGTGGCCATGAGCATCGGAAGCAGCAGTTCCCGGGTGCTGGCCATAGCCGCATCGAACCTGTTCATGCCTCGTGACAGCTTGTCCATGTAACCGTCCATGGTCACTATAGAATCGTCAACAATCATGCCAAGCACAACGATAAGGGCTGCCAGCGACACAGTGTTAAGGTGAATGCCTGTCAGGTACATTATTGCAATGGCAACCGCGGTACAGACGGGAACGCCGGAACTGGCTATAAGCGCTGACTTCATGGGGAACAGCATCATCATGACGAATATCACAATGAGCATTGAAATGACCAGATCGCGCAGGAATGACAGCACTGATTTGCCTACAACTGCAGGGAGGTCTGCAATGCGTGTCATGTTGACTGATTCGGGCAGATCATGCTGGAATTCAGCCATTATGCGGTCAACCTTACGGCCGAATTTTACAATGTCATGGCCACTGCGCATAGTGATATTTATAACAAGCGCCGAATTGTCATTGAAGGTCACCGACGAGGCTTTGGGCTTGAAACGCCTTTCAATGGTTGCAATATCCTTCAGTTTCAGCACATTTCCGTTGGGGAATGAATAAACGGTCTTTTCAAGGACCTCTTCTTCCGTATTGATGGAACTGTTTATGTGGATTGGCGAAACTATGAACTCCGCTTCAAGTTTGCCGCTGGCAGCTTGAAGTGAAGAAGACTGGTAGGTGAGCATCAGCTCGGCCGGGTTGATATGGTAGCGTGACAGCTTTTGCATGTCAAGCATGACGGCAATCTCTTCAGTCTGTTCGCCCAGAATGTCAGCCCTTGCCAGTTCCGGAATTTGTCCCAGACGGTCACATAGCTCAACGGCATAATCCTGCAGTTCGCGGTAGCCCTTGTCATTCGAGTCCATGGAAATGAGCAACGATGATGATTCTGCAAAATCATCGAGCACCACTACGGCCAGTACGCCAAGTGGAAGCGTCATTTTCTGCTGGTTCAGTTTGAGTTTGATTTTTGACCATGTCTCTGTGATTTTGCCGGAATCGAAATCACCTGGAAACTGGACGAAAATATATGACATGCCGTTCTTTGAATATGACCTGGTGCCGGCACGGTTTATTTCCGGGAATGAGAACAGGGTCTTTTCAAGAGGCTTGGTAAGCTGTTCTTCAACCTCCTTGACCGATGCTCCCGGGTATACGCCAACCACAAGTCCCTGACGTATGCTTATGGTCGGGAATTCCTCTTTGCTTATGTCGGTAAGGCCATAAATGCCCAAAATGACAAGCAGTGACAGGAATAGGAATGTTATGTTTTTGTTTTTCATCTTTCAATGACCTTCATGCCGGTTGACACTTTCTGGAATCCGCTGATAATGACTTTGTCACCGTCGTTGAGACCGCTGCTTATTACGACGCCCTTGCCCGAATATCCGTTCACGGTCACTTCACGGCGTTGTGCCATGCCGTTATCCATGACCCAGACATAACGTCCGTCAAGGTCAATCAGCACGGCCTTTGCCGGAATCACTATACCTGTTTCTCCATTGCGGGCGAAACTGACTTTGGCTACCATGCCGGGCATTATCTGGCTTGTGCTCTTGTCCAGTTCAAGTGTGAATGTGTAACTGTGTGAAATGTCACTTGCGGTCATGTGCTTGGAAATGACTGTTGCCGGCAGTCCGTCCAATCCCAATGATGTGATGTCAACCGAGGCCTTCATGCCTTCATCAATGTTCCTTACATCGTTTTCCGGAACCGATATCTCAATGACCGAACGGCTCATGTCCATGAGTCTGACTATAGGGGCACCGACCATAACGTCAATGCCCGATTCAACGTTGACATCGGTTATTATGCCGTCGTAAGGGGCGCGTATCGTGCATCGTTCCATTGCCTCTGCGGACGAAGCGGCGGCAGAACGTGCCTTTGACAACTGTGTCTCAATGTCCATCATCTGGACTTCGGACACTGTGCCGCTTTCGTACACTTTCTTTACACGTGCATATCCGTCTTCTGCCTGATGGAGAGTGGCCTGTGATATCTCGTATGCACTTTCCACCGTCTGTGACCTGACAACGGCAATCACCTGCCCTTTAATGACTTTCTGCCCCTTACGGACCTGTACCGATAAAATGGAACCTGGATATGGAGCTGTTATGAGGGTGTTGCTTGCGGGACTGACATCGCCGGTATAGATGCGCTTGAAGCTGTCCGTAACGGTGCTTGCTGTCATGGTTGTGACAGGTATGGCAGGTGCCTGCTTCACAGTTGTCTCCTTGCAGGACTGGCATATTGCCATACACAGCACGACAACTGATAATGTGGAGAGATGAATCGCTTTCATTGGTAAAAACTATTGGATTGCAAAGTTAGTAACGATGAAAAAATAAGTCGGTAAGAAAGCCGAAAGATTTTTGAACTGAAAATTCGTTTCTTTGATGGAGCGATGGGGGTTCCATCCTGACTGATGAGAAACGGATTCCCGGCCGGAAGGATTTTTATAAACTCTGTTAAAAAATCTCGTCTTGCGCGCATATTATGAGTAACTTTGCTGCCGGAATGACAAAACCGGATTACATTTTCTCAGTAAGTTGGGAGGTCTGCAACAAGGTTGGAGGCATCTACACCGTACTTTCAACACAGGCCAAGACGCTTATGGCTGAAAGCGGAGCCACTGTTGTCTTCATCGGGCCTGATTTATGCAGGGGCCGCGAGAACCCTCTGTTCATTGAGGATACCGCTTTATATCCTGACTGGATCCGCTCGTTCATGGAGACTGACCATATCAAGGTCCGCATGGGCCGATGGAACATTCCCGGCAAACCGATGGTCATGCTGCTGGATTTCTCCTGCTGTTATGAGAACAGGGACTGGATTTATTCACGTGGCTGGGACCTGTTCAAGGTGGATTCACTTCACGCATACGGCGATTATGACGAGGCGTCCATGTTCTCATTCGCAGCGGCTCTTGCCGTGCGCAGTTTCTATAACTATGCCATCGGCCCGAATTACAGTGTGGTCTATCATGCTCACGAATGGATGACCGGACTTGGCGCTCTGATGATAAAGCATTTCGTTCCGCAGATTGCAACCGTCTTCACCACTCATGCCACATCGATAGGGCGTTCCATCTGTGGCAACGGCAAACAGTTGTACCGGTATTTTGAAGGCTATCACGGTGACCAGATGGCTCAGGAGCTCAACATGGAGTCCAAGCATTCCATTGAGAAGCAGACGGCACATGGCGTTGACTGCTTCACCACGGTCAGCGACATTACGGCAAAGGAATGCACACAGCTGCTTGAAATAACTCCTCATGTTGTGACGAAGAACGGCTTTGAAAACAGTTTTGTTCCTTCAAAGAGATATTTTGCCGCAAAACGTGCCAATGCGCGTAAGGCCATACTGAAAGTCGCAAATACTCTGTTTGGCACAAATTGGGCCGATGAAACTCAAATTGTCGGCATAGGCGGCCGATGCGAATTCCATAACAAGGGCATTGACCTGTTCCTTGATTCGTTGCGCAACTTGAGAGACAGCGGTATGGCCGAAGGACATCACGTTCTGGCTCTTGTCAATGTTCCGGCATGGGTCATGGAACCGAGAAAGGATCTGATGGAGGCATTACAGTCTGGAGGCAGTGCGCAGCCTCTGCATTCTCCGTTCATCACCCACTGGCTGCATAACATGACCGATGACAGCATAGTCTCGACTTTGGTCTGCAACGGCTGGGGCACCGGTCAGTCTGACAATGTGAAGGTGATGTTTGTGCCATGCTATCTTGACGGCAATGACGGAATTTTCCAGAAATCATATTACGATCTGCTAATTGGTCAGGATCTGGCCGTATATCCGTCATATTATGAACCCTGGGGATACACTCCGCTTGAAAGTGCGGCATTCCATGTGCCGACTGTCACATCTGACCTTGCGGGATTCGGCCTTTGGGTGAATTCAGAGATTGGACGTAATGCCGGCCTGACAGACGGTGTGGCTGTAGTCCACCGCGATGACTGCAATTGGAACGAGGCATCGGACCATATCCGGGATATCATGGCAGACTGGCTGTCCATGGATGAAACCCGTCGTGAAGCTGTACGCAATGCAGCATCCAAATTGGCTTCAAAGGCACTCTGGAAACATTTCATAGGGAGCTATCTTGAAGCTTACGACATTGCACTGAAGGCATCGGCCAGACGTGCGTCCGGTAATTGAAAGTGTTTATTAGCATTATAAGATGAAAATCAAGACAAGTAATTCGAATCAGCCTTCATGGCATGTGATCAATGTCAAATCAAGAGTCCCCGAATCACTGGAGAAACTTGACGAGATGGCCCATAATATCTGGTGGGTCTGGAATCAGCAGGCAAAAGATCTGTACAAGAGTATGGACCCGGATTTGTGGACAAAGATACATCACAATCCCGTTCAGATGCTGGCATCGATGGGTTATGAAAGACTTGAAAAATTGTCCTTACAGAAGCAGTTCATTGACAAAATGAATGAAGTCTATTCCGATTTCCGCAAATATATGAACTGTGAACCGGACAGAAATCGTCCGTCAGTAGCATATTTCTGCATGGAATATGGTCTGACTCATGTCCTCAAGATATATTCAGGCGGTCTTGGTGTCCTTGCAGGTGACTACCTGAAGGAGGCTAGTGACAGCAATGTCGATATGGTAGGAGTGGGTTTCCTGTACCGCCACGGATACTTTACCCAGACTCTTTCAATGGACGGCCAGCAGATTGCCAACTACGAACCGCAGGACTTTTCCACTCTGCCTATTGAACGCGTTTTCAAGGCCGATGGCGAACCTCTGACAGTTGCTGTTCCGTACATCAACTACACAGTTTACGCTTCAATCTGGAAGGTGAATGTGGGTCGTGTCACGTTGTATCTGATGGATACTGACAACGAAATGAACAGCGAGTATGACCGTCCTATAACATCACAACTTTACGGTGGTGACTGGGAAAACCGTCTGAAGCAGGAAATCCTGCTTGGTATTGGCGGTATGCTCACACTTGAAGCCCTTGGAATAAAGAAGGATATATATCATTGCAATGAAGGCCATGCCGCACTCTGCAATCTGTACCGTCTTACCCAGTATGTGAAGCAGGGTCTGACATTCAATCAGGCTTTGGAGGTTGTCAGGGCATCGGCACTTTATACTGTCCATACTCCTGTACCTGCCGGTCACGACTACTTTGACGAAGGCCTGTTCGGCAAGTATATGGGCGGATATGCACAGCAGCTTGGCATTTCATGGGACGAACTTATGGGTATGGGACGCACCAATCCCGATGACCATGGCGAGCGTTTCTGCATGTCCACATTCGCCTGCAACACCTGTCAGGAGGTCAACGGCGTAAGCTGGCTTCATGGTGAAGTTTCCAAGAAGATGTTCGGAGGTATCTGGAAGGGATATTTCCCTGAAGAGAGCCATGTCGGTTATGTCACCAACGGTGTACACATGCCTACATGGGCATCAAAAGAGTGGATGGCCCTGTATGGTAAATACTTTGACAAGGATTTCCTTTCAGACCAGTCGAATGAAAAGAAGTGGGAGGCAATCTACAATGTGCCTGACAAGGTTATCTGGGACCAGCATCAGGATCTGAAGAGTCAGCTTGTGGATTTCATACGTGACAGTTTCCGTGAAAACTGGCTCAAGAACCAGGGTGATCCGTCAAGAATCGTATCAATTCTGGAAAAGATCAATCCGAAGTCACTTACTATCGGATTCGGCCGTCGTTTTGCAACATACAAGCGTGCGCATCTTCTGTTCACTGACCTTGACCGTCTGGCCAAGATTGTGAACAATCCCAAGTATCCGGTACAGTTCCTGTTTACAGGAAAGGCTCATCCGCATGATGGAGCCGGACAGGGACTCATCAAGCAGATTATCGACATTAGCCGCCGTCCTGAGTTCCTGGGCAAGATAATCTTCCTTGAGAACTACGACATGCATGTGGCACGTCGTCTGGTTTCAGGTGTCGATATCTGGCTGAATACTCCGACCCGTCCTCTTGAGGCATCGGGCACCAGTGGCGAAAAAGTTCTGATGAACGGTGTTGTCAACCTGTCTGTCCTTGACGGATGGTGGTACGAGGGTTACCGCAAGGGTGCCGGCTGGGCTCTGACCGATAAACGCACATATCAGAATCAGGCTTATCAGGACCAGCTTGATGCTGCAACCATCTATTCTCTGCTTGAGAATGAGATACTGCCTCTGTACTATGATCAGGACAAAGACGGCATGTCAAAGGGCTGGGTTACCACAATGAAGAACTCAATTGCCCAGATAGCTCCTCATTATACAATGAAGCGCCAGCTTGATGATTATTACAGCAGGTTCTACTGCAAACTGGCCGATCGTTCACACATGCTGACGGCAAACAATTTTGAGAAGGCACGTGAACTTGCCTCGTGGAAGGAGACTGTTGCCGAGCGTTGGGATTCCATCAGGGTAGTCAGCTCAAACAAGAGTGACAATGTCATTCAGAACCAGTTTGAAAGCGGCAAACCGTATTTTATGGAATACGTCATTGACGAACAGGGACTTGACGATGCCATTGGCGTTGAAATGGTTGTTTCACGCGTCGATGCCGACGGTCATGAGGTTCTTGACCATGTGGTTCCTCTGGAACTTGTCAAGCGTGAAGGTAACCTTTACACATTCCGCGGCCAGACCATGAACGACCTTTCAGGAACGTTCCGCATTTGTTACCGCATGTATCCGAAGAATGCAGACCTGCCTCACCGTCAGGACTTCTGCTACGTCAAGTGGTTCTATTGATTCCAGCTTGAACAAATAAAACCGGGCGCCTGTCAACTGACGGTCGCCCGGCTTTTTATAGCTCAGTGGAAAGTTAGTGGGGGAACGCATAGATGGGGTTTGCCCGAAAAAGTATGGGTATTGAT
>JAKSIQ010000029.1 GCA_024398755.1 Bacteroidaceae bacterium
CCCTATCGTGCACGGAAAATACGCTTCCTCGCGGGCGCACCCCTGAGGATAGGGACGGAATCCGCGCAAGAAGGCCACTTCTGTCCCTATCATAGGCACTCAGCCCGCGATATCGCCATTTCACCACGTAGGATAGGGAGAGCACCCGCGCCGAGAAACCATTCTGGGGCCACATCCGTTCCCTATCGTGCACGGAAAATACGCTTCCTCGCGGGTGCACCCCTGAGGATAGGGAGCGAATCCGCGCTACAGCACCATGGGTGATATCTGCAAACGTAAGTAAGAATTGCATGTAAATCAACATTTTGCCACACGTAATTAAGCGTCGCAGTACCCCGGAATGAGCCGCCCGATCAGCTCACTGGCAAAAGGCGTACAGAACTCTCCCGTCTTCCCCCGCCAAACATTTTTTCGCCATTCGCTGTCAAAAAGTATATTCCCCGCATATTCATCCAAACCAGCACAACCCGGCACAAAAAAGACGGCCTCCTGTCAAAAGAAACCGTCATATTTCAACTTATCATAACTGACTATGTTATGAGTAAGCCAATCTTACATCTGATTCATCCGTCAATATTGTCGGAATCCGGAATGATGGTACAGAACATTCTGCACGAATACGTATCCCAGTTAACGCACTGGAATCCGAATTTACTGTAGAATCCTACCGTGCTATATCCATTTATGCATAAAGCGTCAACTGTCAGAAAATAATGATCCGGTGCATCGTGCGCCGTCATATTCCTTATCAAGTTCAGTATTGCCGTGCCTATACCTTTGCGCTGCATGTCTTTTCGGATGGCAAGATATGCGATTTCCTTGGCATCAGTACTTGACGAGTGTATAACCGGTACTGCGAGTCTGCTGTTCCCTGAGTTCAACATCCTTTTCAGACAGATGGCCTGTCTGGATGCGTTCGATCTGGGCGCGAATCTCGCGGGCCGTCTGACCGGATACGGGTTTACGTGTTGTTGCAATACCTAACATAATCTACATCATTTTGTCTTGCAAATGTACAACGATTTCCGGAAGTTCAAAGTATCCCAGAGTAGCCACACTCCTGTGCCCCGTACGCCTGGCGGTATGCGTACTGATTAGGAGATACACCAAGTAGTTTCACGTGAACGTGCTCACTGACGTAACGACGCTTCTATGTGTTTTAACGGATAGGATATTTGAAGCTGTAATTCCTGTACTCATCATATTTGATATCAATGAGCACTTCTTTCAGATAACCCCGCGCCATCGGAATCGGTAATTCAGTCATTCCGTTCCTGATACCCCTTTTGGCGACAAGTTCTCCATTCAAGTCGTATACCGATACACTCTGGCCATAGTCTTTACCGAAAAATTTCAAGGTCGTACCTTCGTTGGATACCATTATTTCGTTGTTGTTGCGAAGTCCCGTAACTCTCACACCATACAGCGTGTCGCTATTCTCGTAACCCTTCCTTTTTGCTACATATTTCTCATTGTACAGTCCAATATAATGATCACTGTCCATTTTGTATTCGCCCTGGACAGTTTGTGCCAATATATTAATCGTCACATTGTCATCTTCATTCAATGTCAAGCTAAAGTACAGACTGTCATAAGTGTCTGTTGCCACAATATCAAATAGCAACGTATCATTAAGACTTTCAACAAATCTCGGCTTCTTCAGCTTTTTTGAATCCGATGCAGAATTTTGCATATCCGCTACTTTCTTGGAATGAGGCCTTTGAAGCAAGTCAAGTGTTTTAAAGAAATCATCTTCGCAGAGTGGAACAGGACCATTTATGAACCTGATGTCTTCAACATCACTACATATCTTCTGCACTTTCAATACTTCTTTTATCTCGGATATTGAGTATGGCCCCAAAATGAATGGCATCTGACTACATTTGTCCGAGAATTTTACGCTGACAATATTGTGATTGTTGTCACTTTCTTTTGAAAACTTAATTTCATATTCAAAATCCAGAGGAATTCCCGACAAATCAAAATCGCTGTAGTTTGTCAGATAGCAATATTCTTTGTTTCCTTTCATACCCGTAGAAATTTCCAGTTTTTCCAAAGCCGACAGGTATGCGGAATATTCATCCATATCTTCATTTCGCAAATCGCTGACAGACCTGTTTTCTTCAATCTGTAATTCCACCACTTCCCAGACATTGTCTCCGAAACGCTTTCTTGCTTCTTCATTACGATACACGAAAATCCTGCCTTTTTCATGAGACAGCATTTTTTTGAACATTTCATAGCTGACGAACTTACCGTCAACGGCAAATGACGCTTCCGGCATGGCAAAACTATTATCGGCGATAAAAATATCTTCGCCAACCAATTCGGATGTAATTTCGTTGAAGTCAGGCAATTTCAAATTGTCTGAAAAGTCTATCATAACAGGAATATTCCTGATATAATTTACGAATGATGACTCAGTCTCTGCATATACAAATGAGTACTTGCCGCTTCGTTGATATACTATTTTCGAGTAGTCAGATTTCTGCAACTTTTTGAATTCTGTCATTGTCGATTTTTTATTACCGATAATGATTCTCGTATTTTCATCGACCCACTTCAATTTATATGAATTCGGAGACTTGGCAGTCATTACATTTGTTGCAGCAATGACGGCCGGATATTGGCAATATGTGCTTGACGGGTCTTCGAAGCAATAATAGCCATCATCAAGTTGGGTCGCAGGATGCTTCAATCTGTCATCATAAAAAGTATCAGCAGTAAATATGACCGACAGAGATCCGGATGGTCTGCATCCGAAGCACACGAACAGTATCGCACATTCCAGTATTGTGTAGCCAAATGGCAGTATTCCGCGTTTCCAAAATATCTTCTGGGTCATCTTTTCCAGACGCCTCTTTGTGAATGAGTTCTTCAAACCCGATGCAGGCATAGAATTCATACCGAACAACTGCATGATTATGGTCCTGCGGTAATCGTCCAGATTGTAGCCGACCGAAAGGGCGTTACTATCGGCCTGCCATTCCTGCACCTCGTCCAGGCTCTTTTCGGCCAGCCACACAAACGGGTTGAACCAAAGGAAAGAGCGCAGAACTGACATGAACAACTTTTCATACGAATGTCTGTGACGGACATGGCCGGCCTCGGGGCTGAGAATATGGCTTCGCTCCGCCCCACTGCACCGGGCATCAAGATAAATAGTGTCCAGAAAGGAGAAGGGTGACAGCACATCCTCACTTTCGGCAAGGCAAAAGTCGCCATAATCAGTCAAATCACTCTTCTTTCGCAATCTCAATATGGAAACGACACCTTTAACCACCCATAAGAGTAAAAACAATGCAACACAGAGATATCCCAACAGCAAATAAACGGGTAATCGGGCCACGTTTACCGTTTGGACCGATTCAGACTGGATTACTGATTCGTCAGCAATGTCCGGGACCGGACTCTCTAAAATGTCGGATGCAGGAATGGCAACAGTCCAAACAGCTGGTACCTGTTCATTATACTGAGGTGCATTTTCTTGAGGCTGTGCAACTGGATGCTGTTCGACAGACATGGGGACATACGATGCATCAGTTTCAATAATATGGCTATCATTTATGAAAAAGACCGGTATATCCATCAGAGGAATTATGGTTGATACCATAACCGTCAAAATCAGGTATCTGCGGCAAAAGCCGTATTTGGCTTAACGTGATATCAACAAATAGTACAGCAGCATGAACATTGCGCTGCAGACAATCATTTCAAGTATTTTGGTGGCCATGACGATTACTTTTTGTCGTTGAGCATACGGAGAATCTCATCGGTCTCCTGAACAGAAATGTTTTTGTTGGTCGAAAAGAAGTTGACCAGACGGCTTACCGAGCCGTCAAAGAAAGAGTTCAGCACGCCCTGCATGAACGAGCCGGTGTATTCGTTCTTGCTGACCGCACAGAAATATACGTTTGAATGTCCGTAAGTCTTGTGTGTCAGGAATCCTTTTGTGTCAAGCAGACGGACAATGGTTGATACTGTGTTGTAGGCCGGTTTGGGTTCGGGCATCATGTTATGGATGTCACGTACTACGAACTCATGGCCTATTTGCCATACAAGTTGCATTATTTCAAGTTCGGCCTTCGTCAGCTCCTGAATTTTTCTGTTGTTCTTTTCCATATCTGATAAATTTGCGTTGCAAATATACAATGGTTTTTGTAATTTCAAAACTAAACAACTAATTTTATATTGAAAAATTATCATTAACAGGGGACAGGTTCCGTTCATCTGTCTGTACATAAGAAACATACATCGGTATTTGGATGATTTCTCATACATAACCCTTTGTTGCTACTCCGACCAGTGTTCTACTTTCCATAAGGTGCGGGTCTCCCGCCACATCGTGCGCCGGTCTGAAGCCCGTCACACCATGCATCGTGAGCCCCACTCATCATCTTAGTTCGGCCTTCAAACCGAACCCCTCCGGCAACATTCCCGTCAATAAAAAACTATGGGCAGACGGGCCGCACTGATAAACCTGTGTATCGAGTGCGAAAATTGATATCGATGTTGTCCCCGCTGGTAAAGGAAATGAAATAAGCCCTTGATGGGTTCTGTTCATAGAGCGAGCTGGACCAGTGGAGCGAATCCGCGCAAGAAGGCCACTGCACATCGGGCTTGAGCATTGGGCGGGTGCGCTTGTGCAATGCGGCTGAGTTTGTCGAGGGCGTATTCCTGTGCTCTGTTATGGCCGTATGGGGCGATTATTCCAAAGACAAGATGGCGGGCCGTCGCACAGTCTGACACGTTATCGTATCATAGCGGTTCCGGAAGAACTGACAATGTACATATACGTCCCCTACCTTGACCGATGGACAAAAATCAATCTGACCGATTCTTTTTGAACCGGTCAGATTGAATGTGATATTGTAAATCGGAATTTATTTCGGATTGTTCTCCAGACGTATTGGAGTGTATGCGGCAAAGTAATTGCTTATGGTATCTTCTGGCATATTCAAATTCATAAATGTCAGCAGGTACCAGTCGGTGCCGTATGTGTATGTCAGATTGTCGACGGTTGAACCAGTGCAATTGTATGCTATCTTTATGAGTGTATCTGAATTCAATACGACTTTGACATCTGTAATAATTGGGTCTCCCGAATAATATGATTTATCAGGGGTGCACAGTTTGAAATGGTTGAAACTGACGCTGGCTCCATTATCCAGACCGGGAAAATATTTTACTGTGACGGTATCATCATTGCTTGCCGGTGCCAAAGCACTTAAAGTGGCTGCATCGGTAGTTTTTCTGTGTCCGCCTATGTAGCTTATCTCCGGGTAGTCCACTTTTGCAAGATATTCTTCCGAAGAATTTCTCATATTCCTTGAAAAGAAGAAATACATGCCGCTGCGGCCGTATGAACCGGCGCCAAGATCTTTTGTGTTGATTGCTGAAGTAAGGGCATTCATGTTGATGTCGGCTTTCATGCGTGCTATAGCAATGTACTTGTTTGCATTGCGGTCGCCGTTTTCATACCATTCTTCCTGGGTTTTTCCTGTGGCATCGACCTTGTATTCATCATATTCATCCCATGAACGGAATATTGAGTCAAAGTAGGCATAACAATCTGCGAGTGGATCAAATATCTGGATGTTGCCTGTCCAAATTCCGGCCTGGTATTCAAGCGGGTCGTTAAAAATTTTTTCAGATTCGCATGATACAGCACACAGTGCTGCAATGACGGCTGCAAATAAAACTGACTTCTTCATATTGTATGTGATAATGTATGAAAAGACGTATGTATTGCTGTAAAACTGTGCAAAGATAACTCAAGTTGCCGTTATGGCAAAATCCATTACTTGAAAGTGCTGGAACCGTCAGTTCTGTTCATTGCAAAAAATGTTGGCATGACCAGCATTATGGCAAGTATCGAGAACAGCATGCCAGCCATTACACCTATGGCGAAACTCAGCCAGAACGGGTTCTTTCTTCCGTCAAACAGAAAAGGTACAAGCCCTAATACGGTACTCAGAATGGTAAGCAGAGTGGGGACTATCTTGCGGTTGAATGCCTTGACGTAGCACCTGACGGAACTGTGCCTTCCGGCCGATGCAATTATCGTACGGTATTCCGATGTCAGATAGATGCCCGCATTGACTGTGATGCCGCAGAGCATGACCATGGCTGCGAATCCTCCCTGACCGAATGCAATGCCTGTTATTGGATATACCAGCAACAGCCCGATGAAACTGGCCGGTATGAGCAGCACTATTGTGCCGGCCTGCCGCAAAGACTCAAACAGACTTGCGCAAATCATGAATATCACAAGGACTACAATGACAATCAGAACTGTCTGCTGTCTGGCTTTCTGCCACTGGTTGTAATTTACGTTACGGCTGATCCGGAATCCCATTGGCAGACGTTTCGCAAATCGGCCGGTAATGTCATTTTCCATGCTGAAACGCAAATCTGTCGGACCTGCAAATTCATAACCGATGTTTATGACATACTCCTGATTTGTTCTTTCAATGTCAAGGCCGGTTCTCATTTTTGTTATTGAACCAACGTCATCAAGTCTGGTCCGGACTGAATCGATGTCAACCATATCGGTCCGAATATGCCAGATGTCATAGTAATCGCGCATTGCGGAACGCAGACGTACTGTCGTGTAGCCGTCGGCCGATGGAACGGTTCCTATCGGGCTGTCATACAGCTGTTCGCGAAGATAAGAGTAATATCTGTTCACATCGAGCCCCAAATTGCATACGGCGCGGTCATCGTATTTCAGACGGAATTCATTGCCTGCCATTGAACCATATCCCTGAGAGAATCCGGCATCGGTGACACGGCGGTTCAGTCTTATTGAGTCAATCAGTTCTTCGGCATACCTGTACAGCAGGTCGTAATTGTAACCGTACAGAGAAATGGTGTTACTCCAACTTGTACGTCGTACGCTATTGGAGAAATCGGTGTCACTGGAGCCGATTGCCGGAATGTGCCATGTGGCTCCACCTAAACGCATGGCCTTGTTCCATGCCATTTGCTTCAGCTGCAATGGGAATCCGTTATCCAGGTATTCATCCTTGAAATGAATTTCTATTCTTCCGTCTGTTCCAGAAAGCATTGTACTGAACAGACTGATGCCGTCAAACTGCTGCAGCCAGTTCTCCATTTCGCCGATTATGCCGTTCAACTGCTTCAGACTGCCGCCTTCCGGCATCCGGGCATATATGTTCATGACAGTTTCCGGCTGCGCGCTTTCCCTGTCAATCGATATGTGACCATGATTGTATATGTGGAAAGACAAAAAGGCAATGCCGAAAAGGAATAATGTCAGTGTAATGTAAAGCCAGCGGTGGCATCGGCCCCAAATGACAAAACGCTCGTATTTTGCCGATGCCATAGCCAGACGCCGCAGACGTGACATGCTGTTCCTGACAACGCCCTTGCTTCTGATGGGTATCTTTTCAAGCAGCGCCGGTACAAACAGGAACGCAACAGCCATTGATAGTGTCAGATTTATGACAATTACCCAGACGAATCCCGTCAGATTGGCCCGTGACTCCTGCGGAAGGAAGAAAATCAGCAGCAGTGCGGCTATTGTCGTAAGCAGCGCACCGGCAACCGATGTCATTACCTTGCGGTTGCCGTAGTAGGAATAGTGGTCGGCAATGACAATGGCCGTATCGATGATGATGCCCAACGACACCGTTATTCCGGCCATGGAATACATTTCTATATCAACTCCGAACAGCTTGTAGAATATGACAGCGCCAAGCAGATTGACGGTGATTGTAAGTCCAATGACAGCCAGATAACGGAAACTGCGGCTTACAATCAGGACGAAAACCAGCAGAATTGCCAAAGACATTACAGCACGGTTGAAAATCTTTTCAATCTCGTTCCCCAATTCCAATGATGCGTCATAGCTCAGCCTCAGTGCAAAGTTGTCTGGGAATGATGCCCGCATTTCCTCAATGGTGGCTTTGATCTCGTTGCAGACAGCCATAGTGTTGATGCCTTCCTGCCCGTTGACGGACAGTTCTATTGTGTTCAACCCGTTGATGCGGCTGTATATTACCGGTTCCTGCTCCTGGTATGAAACCCTGGCGAAATCTCCGATATGGAACATCCTTCCGTTCACTTTGCGTATGGGAATACGTTCAAGTTCGTTTTGGAGGCTGTTGTTCCTGATTCGTATCAGAATCAGTTTGTCTTCCTGCACCTGAGTGCCTGCAATGCTGTTCTGGTAGTATGAGTTCAAGGCCGATGCCAAGTCTGTCGGGGTAAGTCCTGCGGCTCTGAGCGCGTCAGGGTCAAATGTCAGGACCCATTCGTATGGCATGGCCCCCGATGTGTTCACTTCATCGACCCCGTCAATGCGCGATATTGCAGTCACAATATGGTCCTGGGCATATCTGACAATTTCACTTGAGGGCATGTCGGCATTGATGGTGTATGACAGCAGTTGCGGTTTGTCTCTTCCGCCTCCATACGCTGATCCGCTTATTTCGGTAACCGTTCCTTCAGGCAGTTTGTCGCGAATCTGTCTGAGACGTGTGGATACATCGAAACGCGTGGTCTCCATATCGGTCCCCTTCTTGAACTCCAGACTCAGATAACAGAAGTTCTGTGTCGATGTGGTACTGATGCTACATACGCCTTCAACTGTGTTCAGAGCGCCTTCAATGACCGATGTCACTTCAGCCTCCATGACTCTGGCCGATCCTTCTCCGGCTGCATAGACATTGAGGCTGAGATTCTCGCTGACAGGGCTGTACTGTATGTTCAGCAAGTGTATGCATGCCGCACCGGCCAGCATCAGGACGATCATGACCAGAATTATGGAAAAGGCATGACTTTTCCTACTCTGATTTGCGGTATATGACATAATAGGCCAGTGGAACAAAGAAAATGCTTACAAATGTGCCGGCGGTCATACCGGCAATGAGTGCCAGTGACAGGGGATACTGCAGGTCGCTGCCCATATCACCACGGACAAGGAACGGCGCAATGGCCATAATGGTTGTCAGCGAAGTCATGAGAATGGCTTTCAGACGGCGGCTTCCGGCCAGCAAAATGGCGTGCTTCAAACGGAAACCCTGCTGTCTGAGACGGTTTATGGTATCCACCTTGAGTATCGAGTCATTTATGACTATGCCGCACATGACCACCAGTCCTATCATGGACATTATGTTCAGACTTTCGCCGAATGTCCAGAGAACCAGCAGTACGGCGAAAATGTCAATTATGAGTTCGCTCATAATGATAAGAGGTTGTACAAGGCTTTCGAACTGTGCGGCCAGAATGAAGAAAAGAAGCAGTACCGATATGCCTAAGACACCGCACAGTTCCCTGATCATTCTTCGGTTTGAGAAATACGTGCCCGAGTAACTGACATCGAAACCGTCATGCTGGCGTACCACCTGGCTGATTGTCTCCATAGCCTGGCGTGCCTTGCGCCCTTTCACATTTAGTACAATTGGGTAGTATTCGCCGTCAGCACCTGAAACTATTGACTTCAGATCACGTGCTCTGTTTTCCTTGAGCAGAATGTCAAGTGGAACGCGACCTCCGTAAGTGTCTATGTAACTGCCTTCAATAAGGTTGGCTGTCTGCTTGTCACCGACTCCAATGACAACAGGCATTGTCATGTCGCCTTTTGATATTCTCAGAACAGTGCTGGCGTTCATGGAACTCTGAAGGTAGTTCAGAATCTGGGCGAAACTGACATCGTACAGAGCCAGACGTTCAGGGTCGGTTATCAGTTCAATGTACTCGTTCCATTGTGCGGGCTCGATTTCAGTGTCGGGCATGGCCGATCTGATGGCGGCAAGCATGTCGCTGAGCTGCTGTGGGCTCGGGGTGGAGCCGTCTCCATGTCTGAGATGTGCAACAAGCGGGGCTTCCCTGTCGGAGAACAGCATGTCGAAGATGTTGCCCGATGGCTGGCACGTGTGAACGGCTTCCGGCCAGTTGTCGCTTATGAATTTGCCTATTTCCGCTTCTATGCGGTCAATGTCATGTGTGGAACGGGCTTTCAGATATATTATGGCTTCGCTGGTTCCTGTCTTTGCGGTGTGTGACAGCGCGAACTGCTGGACACCTGTCATGCAGGTGTGATGCTCCACAAGGTCAGGAAACAAGCCGGCAATCTGTTCACAGCGGCTGTTGTTTTCACTGATAGGAATGCGGCGGTTCCATTCTATATTTACAAGTGTGTCGCTGTGTGAAAGGGTTGGCAGTTTCTGTTTGTCCAAAGTCATGAACAGTATGCCGCTGAACAGCACTGACGCGGCGAAAATGCTCCACATTGCTGCTCTGTGTCTGAAAAACCATGACAGAATGCGTTCGTAACCCGAAGTCATGCTGCCTGTTCCGATTTTCCGGATGAACCTGTCTGGCATGAAGCATGCCTGCTTACGGTAGAAACGGTAATAGAATACGGGAATGACAAGAACCGAAACTATGAGTGCCGAGAACAGGGTGATTGTCACCGCCATGGCTTCATCGTAGAACAGTGCTCCGGCTATTCCGCTCATGAAAATCAGTGGAATGAAAATGGCGCATGTGGTAAGCACCGAACTGAGCATCGGGGTGAACACTTCACGGGTGCCGTTTACGCAGGCATCGGCCAGCGTCTCTCCGTGCTGCCATCGTTGCGTAATGTTGTCAATAGTAATTATCGAGTTATCAACCATCATTCCGAGACCCAGTACCAGTCCGGACAGTGAAATTATGTTGATTGATATCTTGAGGACGTAAAAGAACAGGAAGGACAATATCAGGGCTGTAGGAATGGTTATCACAACCAGAACCGGACTTCTGAAGTCCTGCATGAAGAAGAAAATTATCAGACATGCGAACAATGCTCCGAACAGCAGATTCCTGACCATGTTGACTATGGAGTAATCAAGAAGTTCAGTCTGGTCACGTGTTACGGTGAATTCCATATCTCTGTAGTCATTGTCAAATGATTCCAGCAGCTCATGTATGCCGTCACGCAGATCGGACATGCGTGCGTCGCTGCGCTTTATTACTGCCAGTGTGACACACTGGCGGCCGTCGCTTGTTATCATGCCCTTGACGCGCTGCTGTTCTTCCCGGACCTGTGCAAGATCCTTGATCTGATATGTCCTGCCGTCAAGTTTCAGCCACACGTTCTCAACATCCTGTCTGGTTACCACACTGCTTTCAAAACGGACGTCAAACCTGTATTCCCCATCACGTATGGAAAGGCTTCCAAGTCGTACGTTCGCATTCAGGATGGCCCGGCTCAGCTCCCGCTCATCGGCCCCGATTGCACGGAGCTTTTCCATGTCGGGAATTATGAGCAGTTGTGGAAATACCTGACCCGATATGTCCACCATGGCAACCTGTGGCAGTTGTTCGATGCGGCGTACTATGACCTGGCGTGTGAAATCGCTCATTTCCATGAAACGGTTCTTTTCGTATGCCGATGTCAGCTGGCCGGTTTTCGGATAGTTCTTCAGAGATACGTTGATGAAGAAAGCCGGAATGTCTGTTGCGCTGGCTCTGGCAATGACAGGCCTTTCCTCTTCCTGGGGCCAGTTGGCTGTAGCACGGTCAACACGCTCGTTCACATCGATGAAAATGTAGTCTGCATTTGAACCGTATTCAAAAGTCATGCGGATAATGCCGTTTCCGTCATTTGCAGTACATGTCATATCCTCAAGATGAGGAATCTGGGCAAGTTGTGCGCGCAGAGGTGACAGCAGTATGTCATTGAGTTCGCGTGCGCTGCGGTCGGGCGATGTGACCTGCACTGTCATCTGTGGAATGTCAATGTCGGGCACCAGAGATACAGGCAGTTTCCTGATAGCCGCAATACCTAGCACAATTACGGCAATAAGCACCATTATGACCGCTATCGGTCTTTTAATCAATCCTTTGAACATGGAAGTCGGTTTTTGGATCTGACATGTCACTCAAGCTGACTGCTTGAATAGTCAAGTGCAACCGGAGCGTCGTTGCCAAGATTCAGGTTTCCGCTTGTAATGATAAGGTCTCCGACATTAAGGCTGGCACCACGGTCCCGATTGGCTTCGACCACGTGTTCCGTCGAATTGGACATGATGACATTGACATATGTCCAAAGGCTTCTGCCGTCAACATAACGGAACAGAACCTCCATGTTGTCACGTATGACTACGGCGCTCTTTGGCACCACCAGCTGGCCGTCTACTCTGTTCTCAATGGTTATGCGTACGTTCATGCCGTCCATAACGGCATCGTTCCCCGGGACGCGGGCTGTTACGGCAATCTGACCGTTCTGGTCAACTGTCGGGTTTATGGACAATATGGTTCCTTCAAGCTCTATGCTGCTGTCAACGAATGGTGACACCAGTATCCGCTGCCCGGTTCTGACGTAGCCGTATTCGGTTTCCAATACATTGAATCGGACCAGATACCAGCTGTCGTCAATCAGTGTGCACACTTGTGAAGCAGGCTCATGGACTCTTGCCCTGACACTGGCTATTTTGCCGTTGAACGGTGCTCTCAAGTCACATTCCTCAAAATTGCGTTTGGCATTTTCCAATGATATCAACGCATCTGCAAATCCTGAACTGATGTATATGTTACGTTTCCGGTCGGCCGGTATCGAGGCTGTGTCCTTCAATGTGTAACCATAGTCAGGCAACCTGTCGGCAAGTGACAACTCAGCCTTGTCGAAAGACAGGCGTGCCTGTTCCAACAGACGTGCCGGCTGCGACTTGTCAAGTGATGCCAGTATCTGTCCCTTCTGCACTGCCTGACCGTCACGGACATTGATTTCCGCAACAGTACCCTGAACGGCAAACTGCATTGTCACTTTGTTTCCGGCTTCCAGTTTTCCGTTGCATATAAGCTGTTTGTTGAAAGACCGTCGTTTCAGAACACTCACTGTCACTGTCTGCTCTTCTATGTTGTACTGTCCGTGCGCCATCTCGGGCTCATCGGTCACTGTATCACTGCTTCCGTTTTTTGTCTTGCATGCCGATGCAATCAGAACGGCTGTTCCCAATACTAAAATCAATGATCTGTTCATGATATTGTCATTTGATAAGTTTGTCGAATTCGGCGCTTATGTCGGTGCCGGTCATATAATCGTAGAGAGTAGCCCGCCGGATGCCCCAATAGCAGTTCCAGAACTCCGCCACGTTGCTTATATAACTGCTCTGGGCATTGTCCCGTTTCTGTTTGAGCTGATCAAGCTGGGTCATGCTCATGCTGCCGTTGCCAAAGTTCTGAAGGGCCAGTTCGTAACTGTCGCGGGCCAGCGTGGCTGCACGTTCTGATACCTCACACCGGCTGCCCTGACTGTTGAACTGCATGACTTGCGTCAGCAGGTCCTGCCTGTAGTCTGACATGCTCTGCTTGAGGGTGTTGCGTGTCGTTTCAGCCTGGGCTTTCGCCATACGGACGCGCCCCTCGCCAAGCCCCCAGTCAATAAGAGGTATGTTGAGTGACACGCCTGCAATTTCCTGATCCTTAAGTTCCACAAATGTCTCGTTGAAGCGGTCGGCCGAACCGGACAATCCCAATCTTGCGTTGAGCGATGCCTGTATGCCCCGGTTCGCTTTGGCCTGCGCTATGCTTTCATCGGCCCTGATATACTGTATTTCCTGTTTGAGGTTGAAAGACGAATTGTTGAGGGCGCGTTCAAGAACATCGTTGTAGTCAAGAATGATTTCGGGTACGTCGTATTCAATGATGAGGTTCAACTGGGTGTCCTCCTGATAGCCTATGTACGAACATAGTCGGTTCAGCGCACTGCGAAGGCTGACACTTCCGGAACTTACGGCAATGGAGTCGTTGAGCATTTCAAGTTCAATCTGCATCAGCTGGTCGCGTGTCATGGTCCCTGTTTCAAAGCGCGTCCGGGCGGCCTGAAGCAGACGCTTGCTGTCTTCAAAACTCTTTGAGCATCGTTCAAAGTCTTCTTTCTGACTTACGTAGCTCCAGAAGTACGAGATTGCCGTTTGCGCCACCTGTTCCATATTCTCAATGTATTCACGTTTGGCTGCCTCGTATTCCTTAGGCTGCGTCATGCGGTTCCATTTGAAACTGTTGTAGCCCCACAGCGACTGGGCGTATGACAGATAGACGGGTTGTGCGTAATATGTTGTCAGACGGTCCGGACTATACTGGTCAAGTCTTGACAGCGATGTTGACAGGGACAGGTTTCCGCCGGTCCACGGAATGTTCTGGCTGAAATAGAGCTCGGCATCGTTCGACAGATTGTAGTTTGCACGATAGCTTTTGGCGCCTGTGTTGAAGTCCTGTAACTGGACAAGCGAACGGTTGAAATTGCCAAGGCTTGCGTTAAGCCGCAGTGACGGCAACAACTCGGCCTTGAATGAGCGGTAATTCCAGTATTCGGCAACAAAACTGTTCCTGTTGTTCATGGCCGATATGGAATTCTCCTGCGCCAGGCTGACCACCTGCTGCATTGTCAGCACTCGTGGTCTGATGGTCTGCGCAGCGGGAACTGCCGGCAACAGCATGATTATAGGCAGCAGTGACGCTGCCCGATGAAATGTTTTCATGTTCTTTTGTGTCTTTACGTAGTGGTTCTTTTCGTGGCTACGGCGCAAAACTACACAATTAAAACAGAATGGTATTAATGATTTTCACAAATATTTACAACTTTCACCTAGGCGTCACCCTCGGTGTGACTCACCCGCCGGCCGAGTCACGCTGGGGATGTGGCGCATTTTCGCGGTGTGACTCACCCGCCGGCCGAGTCACATGTAGGGAATGGAGGGAATGTGCTTGTCGACTATTGACATCAGACGTGCCAGGTTGTCGCGGTTGTTGGCTGCCATGACCGGCTCGGGACGGTCAAAACCAGGCTGTCTGCCTCCAAGTCCGCAGACGCAGCCGCCGGCTTCGTTGAGAATCAGCATTCCAGCGGCGTAATCCCACGGGCACAGACGTATTTCAAACATCAGTTCGCATCGGCCAGCGGCAATGTAGCAAAGGTCAAGTGCTGCCGAACCGAAACGTCGCAAGTCGTTCACCTGCGGATAGACTTCCATAATGACCTTGTTGCTCAATGCCGCGCACTGTTTGACGTACACTCCAAGTGCGGTAATGAACAGCGCGTCTGCAAACGGCCGTGTGGAAACGTGAATTGGCTTGCCGTTCAGAAATGCTCCCTTGCCAGCTTCGGCATAATACATTTCGTTGCGTGACGGGCAGAAAACCACGCCCAGAATAATTTCGTTACCTTTTTTAAGTGCAACCGATATGCAGCAGTCATCAATGCCGCGGGCGTAGTTGCACGTGCCGTCAATGGGGTCGATGACCCATACCATTTCCTTGTCAGGGTCAAGGTAATCCTCTTCCTCGCAGATGAATCCGCTTCCCGGAAGCAGTTTTGCCAATTCCTTACAAAGAAAGTGCTGTACGGCATAGTCTGATGAGGTGACTATGTTTTCAAGACCGCCTTTCTGTTCGATTCTGAACCCGTCGGCAACCATGAATCCGGCCGATTTGCGTACTATTGAAATAACCTGCTGCAGCATGATGTTGTGTTTTGCAGTGCAAAAGTAGTGAACATTTGGATATCTTTGCACCATGTTATACGCACAGACCTGGAATTCCAATATATGGCTTTGCGGTTGGTACAAGGCCACAAGCACCAGAAACGGTGATTCGCGTCCAATGCTCCAGAAAGTCTTCCGCCACAATCTGGAGATTTTCCATGACGGAGCATACCGTACCGAAACAGACCGGGTGGTAACGCTTCCGGCACGTGACATGTACGTTCCTCAGGCTGAAATGTTCAGTCAGCCCATACGGCTGACGGTCGATTATACCGCCTGCGAAACTGTGCTGGATGTCCTGAACATGGACTGCATCCTGGCTGCGCGCGACCTGGTGGAGCAGGGTCTGCATCCTGCTATTCTGAACATGGCAAGTCTGTATCATCCGGGTGGGGGAGTGCTTACGGGTTCAAGCGCACAGGAAGAGGAATTGTGCCGCAGGAGCACCCTTGCGGTGTCATTGTATCAGTTTTCACTGCCTGGCGGCCAGTTCGGTGACCTTGCCGGTCTGGTCGGGGTGGAGCGCCGTGCGGAACGCTATCCCATGGACAATACTTACGGTGGCATATACAGCCCGGGAATCACGTTTTTCCGGGGAACACGCGAAGAAGGCTACGCTCTGTATGACAGCCCGTTCACTGCATCGGTCATATCGGTCGCATCGCTCAACTTCAATCCCAAGCACGGACACAGCACGCTGGTTGACGGAAAGATTTCCAGCGATGACAGGGCGACAATCATTGAGAAGATACGCACCATTCTGCGCATCGGCGCGCTGAAGGGACACGACAGTCTGGTGCTTGGAGCGTTGGGATGTGGCGCATTCTGCACACCGCCTGCACAGATGGCGCAGCTGTTCCACCAGGTTCTTGACGAGCAGGAGTTCCAGGGTCGTTTCAGCCGCATTGTCTTTGCAATACTCGATACCCCGAACAGCAGCAATTTCAAGCCTTTCCGGCAGGAGTTCCGCTGACAGTGAATACAGCCCGAATCATTCCAAATGAACAACCAGTCGCTGATATGTCCAAATATACCGTCTGAAATAAGTAGGAAATAATTTTATTGTGAGGTGTAATTTCATTTATTTTGTGTCCAGTATTGGATGATGCCTTGACGAATGGACAAGCAATGTCGGAAGCGGACTTGTGGCTGCATGCTGATATACGATCTGTTTTTAACCGTATTCCTTATTCTGTTTTCAGTAGTTCTTGTCGTAAGGATGCTTCTGAAGTATGGAAAGTTATGTCGTTCCCATTTTCATGCAAGACTCGGGTTCTATTCAAGGAAGGTGATGGATCGCATAGGTGCAGCACCTGCAGACGGAAGAATATGGATTCATGCCGTTTCTTTGGGCGAGGTCAGGATAGCGTTGGATATGATGAAGGAGATCAGACGGCAGGACCCGTCAAAATCTTTTATTATTTCGGTGTTAACGCAGACCGCATGGGAATCGGCTCAAGAGGCAATGCTCACGTCAGCAGGTCCTTCAGATGTGCTGACATTCTATCCGCTGGATATGGCCTTTTCTGTCCGTCGTGCCATTAAATATCTGAAACCCAGTGCAATAGTTGTGGTCGAAACGGAAATCTGGCCGAATTTCATTCGTTCCGTATCGGATTCAGACATTCCTTTTTTTCTGATCAATGCCCGACTGTCAGAATCAAGCGTCAGGGGATATGCGCATTTGGGCTTTCTGTTCCGTAACGTGTTCAAGCGAATTTCTCATGTATATGCCCAGTCCGTCATGGATGCGGACCGTTTCAAGCGGGTAGGCGTGCCTGAAGACAGCATATCGGTCAGCAGTTCCTTCAAGTTCTGCATCCCGAAACACAACTGGAACAAGGAGGACGAACTGCGGGCATGGACGGGTGACGGGCCGATGCTTCTTGGGGGCAGTATATGGCCCGGCGAAGACTTGGTGCTGTTGAAAGCTTACATCAGACTCAAACCGGTCATTCCGGAACTGAAACTGGTGCTGGTTCCACGTCATTCCAATACAGCTCCGGCAATTGAACGGCACGTAAGGAAGTTCGGGCTGACATGCTGCCGCCGTAGTCAGGACAGACAACCAAAACAGGGTACCAGTGTGTATATTTGCGACACCTCAGGTGAACTGTCTTCATTGTATCGGCTGGCATCGGCAGTCTTTGTCGGAAAGACGCTTTGCGAACATGGCGGACAGAACATGATAGAACCATGCGCGCTTGGCAAGCCTGTGGTTGTAGGGCCCTACACGGAGAATTTCAGCCAGGTTATGCAAGACCTTCTGTCAGAAGACGCCTTGGTGCAGGTGCCGGAGGCTGATACTTCAGAAATGGAGGACGCTGTGTCCAATGCCATCAGCCGCTTTCTTACCGACCCCGATTTTGCATCGGCATATGGCCACAGGGCTGAAGCGGCCGTTGAAAAGCGCATCGGTTCTTTGGAAGCATGCGCTAGTGATATTCTTGAAAGGTTGGCATGAAGGTTCTGATTCTTACAGACGGCAAGGCCGGACACCAGAGCCAGTCAATTGCATTGGCACTCAGTCTTGGCATGGACTATGATCTGATTGAGGTGCATTTCAAGAATGGGTTTGCCAAACGTATGTCATATCTGTTTGACAGAATGCACATTCTATGTTCACGCTTGTTTTCAGCAGACTGGATTCCAGAGTCCGGACAAGGGTATGCTTTCGTCGCCGGCACCGGAAGCGGCACTTTTTATCCTGTAAAGGTTATTGCCCGGCAGCTGCAGCTTGAGTCCAGAGTAATACTGTATCCGCGTGGCTACCGGATGGATTCGTATTCGCTCATTTATGCGCCGCTTCATGACCAGGCCGCATCTGGACCAAATATAGTGAATATAAAAGGCGCGTTCGTGTTCGCATCGGCCAGTATGAAAGATGAGGCTGTAAGGCGTTTCGTGGAACAGTATGACGGTGGTACACGGAATGCTGCAGCCTTTGTGATTGGTGGACCGTCACACTATGCCACAATGAATGTTGAATGGCTGAAGGCGCATCTCGATGCTTTTTTTGCAGAGACCGATGCATACAACCGCCAGCATCCCGATGAGCGGCGGCAGGCGTGGGTGACAACATCGAGACGGACACCGGCTGAAATTGAAAGTCTGATAGAGCGTTACCCGTGGGACTATTGTCTCATCAATTCAAAAAACAGTTACAATCCGGTTCTCGCATTTGCTGTTCTGTCACAGCAGGTGTATGTTACAGCCGAATCCATCAGCATGGTGTCCGAACTGGCTGATGCCGCTTCCGGCCAGGTGTACCTGCTGGACAATCTTAAACCTGGCAGCCATAAGCTGAGACGTTTTGCAAACAGCATGGGGCTTCCTGCATATTCAGTGCCGATGTCACTGAATGTGACAAATAATGACTAAATTTGCCGCCGATTATGGGAATGCTGTTTATTTTCCTGTTTGGCTCGATGGCCATTTCGTTCATCTGCTCGGTGCTTGAAGCCACCCTTATGAGCACACCTCTGTCATACATTACCATGCGTGAGGACGAGGGCTACAAACCGGCAAAAAAGATGAAATTGTTCAAGACCGATTCGTCAAGGCCGATTGCTGCAATTCTTGCCCTTAACACCATAGCGAACACCATAGGTGCAGCTGGAGTGGGCCAGCAGGCAACAATCATATTCGGTTCTCAGTGGTTTGGACTTGTATCGGCCGTTACAACCATACTCATTCTGGTATTTTCGGAAATCATACCCAAAACACTCGGCACAAGCCATTGGAAATCGCTCATGGGTGTTGCCGTAAAGTGCATCGAGGTGCTGATTTTCATTCTGTTCCCCATTGTCTGGTGCATAGAGAAACTGCAGAAGTTCTTTACCCCAAAAACATCAGAAACTGCTGTCTCGCGTGAAGAGGTCGGGGCTATGGCTGATGTCGCCGTCGAATCGGGCGAACTTGATGAAGACGAGAACGAGATAATCCAGAACCTGATAAACATTGACGAACTGACTGCAGGTCAGGCCATGACGCCGCGTGTTGTAGCCGCTATAGCTCCGGAATCAATGACAATCAAGTCGTTCTACCGTGACCGTCGCTTTCTGCATCACAGCCGCATACCGGTCTATGACAAGAGCGACGAATACATTACCGGATACATTCTGCGCATGGATGCACTCCAGCTAATGGCTGAGGATAAGTTCGATGCCAGACTGGCCGACATCAAGCGCGATGTCCCATCGTTCCCCAAGGAAACCACCCTTGACGTCATCTGGGATGAGATGGTCAAGTGCAAGGAGCAGATTGCAATAATCATTGACGAATACGGCGCTTTCCAGGGCATCATAACCATGGAAGATGTCATTGAGACCGTGCTCGGCGATGAGATTGTCGACGAGCGTGACGTGGTGGTCGATATGCAGCAGCTTGCCCGTGAAAAGTGGCGCAAGCTCTCAAAATCGAAATAGCATTTTTCCGCCTGCGTGGCCTTACAGCCACTCTGAATCCAAAAATTCGAGTCTGGATTTGAACCAGTCCTTAAGATACTGTATTTCCTGGGCGTAGCTTGATACGCTGTGCGATGAGAACATGTTGCCCATGCCTCCGCCCATGCCTCCAAAGCCACCCGGACCGCCTGGACCAGCGCCAAAGCCTCCAAAGCCACCTGGACCGCCGAAGCCCATCATTCCACCGTTTTGTGAGCTGTTGCCGTTGGAACTGCTTTCAGGAACCAGAATATTGGAGAACAATGTATATTGGCGTGCCTGCGATTCTTCAAGTATGGCCGCGTGGCTGTCAATATAGTTGTATATGCTGTCAAGACTCAGTACTGTTTTGCGCAGCTCGGCATAACGTGCCTTGACCTTTGTGGCAAATGCCGGATCTTCCATGAGACGCTTCCACATGAATGTTGTGGGCATGATGTCAGAACCTTCATGAACCCATGCCTTTACGTTGCCTGCATTTGAGAAATTGGCATTGCCGTATGCGAAGTTGTAGTCCCATACCGGACCGGCATGCAGTTTGCCATCGGTTCCGTCGGTTTTCTGCTTTGTCTTGTAGAAATATGTGCTGCGTTTCATACCGTCGGCATTCAGGCTGACTTCGGTGTGAATCAGATAGTCAATGAATGACGGAATGTCAATGTATTTTGCATATCCGTTCTGCGGGTCGGCAAAGTCAGGACTCTGAATTGCGGCTTCAGTCTCGTGAATGTAGTTCTCTATGTATTGGTGCTGGACATCGGAAATGCTGTCCTTCTTTGGTGTGCGGATAGTCCATACAATGTTACCGAATCCGCCGGGCGCTCCGCCTCCGAATCCGCCGAATCCTCCGAATCCGCCAAATCCTCCGCCTCCAAAGGCTCCGAATCCGCCAAAGCCGCCACTCTGGCCCATAATGCCGGAAATCTTCGACGAGAATGTCAGATCATCGGAATCGTAGGCATCAATGCGCAGAATGTAACCTCCTGTCAGTTCTGTTCCGCTGTTGTCATCGGTCTTCACTCTGGCAATGTCAAGCCTGTCTGCATTGCGCTTTATTGTTTCAGTCAGCATGTACACACCTTGATATCTGTCGTCGAATACAACCTCAACCATACGGTTTCTGGGACCCCAATAACCCATATCGGTCCACATGTCGTATGCAATCTGGTTGCGTATCATTGATACGTCGCTGCATGTTGAAACAAGAGCCCAGTCGCTCTCGGCCGGCATGTCAAGCAACGGCGCGTCAAGAATTTCACCATCAGAGTCCCGTAGTTCAATGGTGAAGCTCTTCTGCTCGAACATGAGCGAACTCTCACCGCGCAGTTTGATACCAATGGCGCCATTGTAGCCGTATTCCTTGTCGGTGATCCTATTACGTTTTCCGTTATTGTCAATGATTTTCATTGTGGCCGATGACTTCTGACTATTGTTTATAGGCTTTCCATCGGTTTCAATAATTACAATCGGCAGGTCCGATGACTGGAAGTCAACTGCATTCCGAGTCTGTGATGCCTGAAATGTCGTACCCATGCCGAAGCCTCCTCCGAAGCCTCCTCCGAAGCCTCCTTCAATACCTCCACCTGGGAAACCTCCGCCAAAGCCTCCCATGAACTGGGCCGATGCGATGACCGGCAGCAGCATAAGACCGCACAACAGTAACTTTCTCATTTGTCGTCAGATTCAGATAATGTAATATATATTCTATATCATTTTGTGCTGACGGTTAAATTCCGGCACAATTCTGGGCCCGTAAGCGAAACGGACCGAATGACTCTTCGCGGGTTGGAAAACGAACGGTTCTATTGTATTGCAAGCCTGATTTCCCGGTGGAGGGGCTGGTTGTGCTTTTCTATGCGCCGCCAAAATGCTTGCAAGTGTGCTTTTGAGCGTACTCATCTGCACAAAAGTACGATTTTTGTTGTACGGTTGCCAAATCAATTCCTTAAA
>JAKSIQ010000003.1 GCA_024398755.1 Bacteroidaceae bacterium
AAGCTCAGGCCGCACGTCGCGAGCAGATGCAGCAGAACGGTGGCGGATTCGGTGGAGGATTCGGCGGCGGTATGCCTCAGGGCGGCTTCGGTGGTGGTATGCCTCAGAACTGATTTCCAGCATAATACCAAATAGAATGGGGGTGACTGAAGCAGTCATCCCCATTTTTGTTTACAAGCCAGCCATTTTCAGCCCTATCGGGAAGAATGCGACGGGAACATCAGAACATGCTGCAACCTATCAGCACCATCAGTTGGGCTGTCAGTATGCGCAGAAACATGGTAAGCGGATAAACCGTCGAATATGCCACGGCCGGTGCGTCATGCTGGGTCTGTCCGTTTGCGAACGCAAGGGCTGGCGGGTTTGTGCTGGCACCTGCCACAAGTCCTATTATGCTGAAATAGTTCATTCCATATTTCTTACGTGCAATCAGCGACACCACAAATACAGGAATGACAGTTATGAGCAACCCTGCAAGCATGAAGACAAGTCCGTCACCGCTTGTGACAGTCTCAACGAAACCGGCCCCCGACTTGATGCCCACACTGGCAAGGAAAAGGGCGATGCCCACCTCACGCAGCATCATGTTCGCACTGGCCTTGGTATAAGTCACAAGACCGAGTTTGTATCCGAAACGGCTTATCAGAATGGCCACGATGAGCGGCCCACCGGCAAGACCGAGTTTCATTGGTGTAGGGATTCCCGGTATAGCAATAGGAATACTTCCTACAATTACGCCCAAAAGTATGCCTATGAACAGAGTGGCGATATTCGGCACATCAAGTCTCTTCATTTCATTTCCCAGACGTTCCGCCACGGCAGCCACGTTACCTGCCTGACCGACAACGGAAAGACGGTCACCGACCTGAAGCACCAGGCTGGCCGATGCGAACAGTTCGCTGCCTGAACGCATGACACGCGTAATGGTTACATCATAAATACTGCCAAGATGCAGCTGTCCCAGGGTCTTACCGTTAAGTTTGTCCTTGGTGACTACGATTCTGCGTGATACCAGAGGCTCCTGCCCGTTCGCATTGTCCCAGTCAACATTGGCCGTAGAACCCAATATGGTCAGGATTGCTTCGGAATCGTCTTCAGAGCTCACAATGCACAACTGGTCGCCAAGTCTCACGACACTGTCCTTGTGAGGAGTATCAACCTTTCCGTCATGACGCAGACGGGAGCAGATGAACTCACGGTTCACTATTCTTCTGATTTCAAGAATGGACTTTCCGTCCAGACGTTCATTCTGCATTTCAATATACTGACGGCATGGCTTCACACTTGTATCATCCTGTTCAAGGCTTGCCAGCCGGGCATCTTCAGTTTCCGATTTGATTTTACATACGGCTTTTACAATCATCGGCACAAGAATGACGCCGAGTACAGCCAGAGGGTATGCGCATGCATAACCTGTCGCTATGTCAATACCGGTCATACCGGTCTGATTCAGAGCCTCCTGTGCAGCACCAAGGCCGGGAGTATTGGTAACGGCTCCGCTCAACACTCCTACAAGCATTGCGAAACTGCGTGTGTCACGGTGCGGGAACAGCAGGAAGAACGTGCAGACTGCGACTCCTATATTCAGGAATACCTGCAGAATGGCCAGACGGTTCATCTTCATGCCGCCCTTGCGGAACGATGTGAAGAAAGACGGGCCGACCTGGAGTCCAAGGCTGTAGACGAAAAGTATCAGGCCGAAATCCTGAATGAACGCTATGGTTTTGGAATTGGCCGTCAGGCCGAAATGCCCTACGACAATACCCGTAAACAAAACGAATGCCACGCCGAGCGACACACCGAAAAACTTGATTTTTCCCAACCACACGCCTACGGCAATCACAAATGAATACAGAAGAAGGATGTGGGCTATTGATTCCGAATCAAATAGCAGAGTATTAAGCCATTCCATACAATAAAACCGGGTTGTTTCTTTTTCGGGGCGCAAAGGTACAAAATATCCAAATTGCAGGCATCCGCCCCGACAACAAAATTATTTATTTTTGGAATTTTTATGCAAAGATATCCAAATGAAAACTCCCTTATTATATTAGGTATTCATATTTATATTGTTTACCTTTGCATGTCTTTTTAGAAAAGAGCAAAGAACTATATTTAACCAGTTATAATCAATTATGGCAAACAACAAGGAAAAACTCTTCTCAGAGTTCCCTGCCGTCACCACCGAAGAGTGGATGGCCAAGATCACAGAAGATCTGAAGGGAGCCGATTTTGAGAAGAAACTCGTTTGGAGAACAAACGAAGGTTTCAAAGTACAGCCTTTCTATCGTGCCGAAGACCTCAAAGGTCTTGACACTGACACGGAACCCGGACAGTTCCCGTACCGTCGCGGCACGAAGGCCTGCAATGAATGGTCTGTACGTCAGGGCATCAGTACCAAAGACATCAAGGCAGCCAATGCAAAGGCTCTTGACATTCTGAACAAGGGTGTTGATTCACTCGGTTTCTGCTGCGCCGGCCGCATCATCGAGGCCGCCGATATGGAAGCCCTGCTCAACGGCATTGAAGCCGAATGCATAGAACTCAACTTCTTTACAGCTCCCGAGCGTGCTCTTGCACAGGCAAAGGTTCTTGTAGCCTACTTTGAAAAGAAGGGCTATGACAAGTCAAAGCTGCGCGGTTCAATCTCATTCGACCCGATGGGTTACATGATGAAGACCGGCACAGCCCAGTCAATGGCCGATGCCAAGGCTCTCGTTGACCTGCTCACTCCTTTCAAGAAGTTCCGCTGCCTGACAGTCGCAGCCGGAATGCTTGCCGATTCAGGCGCATTCTGCTATCAGGAACTGGGTTACGCTCTGGCATGGGGCAACGAATACATGCGTTCACTCACCGAAGCCGGTGTAGCATCAGAATTCGCAGCAAAGAAGATTTACTTCAACATGAGCATTTCCTCGAACTACTTCATGGAAATTGCCAAGTTCCGCGCAGCCCGTCTGCTGTGGGCCAAGATTGTTGAAGCCTACAAGCCTGCATGTCACTGCAGCAACAAACCCGAAGACGGTATCTGCCGCTGCTCATGCAAGATGCATGTCAATGCAACCACTTCAAAGTACAATCAGACAGTATTTGACCCGTATGTGAATCTGCTCCGTTCACAGACTGAAGCAATGAGTGCTGCAATTGCCGGTGTTGACTCAATCACAGTCACTCCGTTTGACGCATGCTACAAGGAGTCCGATGAGTTCTCGGAGCGTCTGGCACGCAACCAGCAGCTTTTGCTCAAGGAAGAGTCACATATGGACAAGGTTGTCGATCCTGCCGGCGGTTCATACTACATTGAGAACCTGACCGAAGCCATCGCAAATCAGGCTTGGAACCTGTTCCTGCAGATTGAAGACGAAGGCGGCATGCTTTCTCTCGTACAGGCAGGCAAGGTTCAGGAAGCTGTCAACGCAACCAACGCCGCCCGTCACGAAAACGCTGCAAAGCGCAAGGAGGGTCTGCTTGGCACCAACCAGTTCCCGAACATCAAGGAAATGTCAGAAGGTCGCGCACCAAAGGCAAAGTGCTGCTGCTGTGCAACCGCTCCAAAGACTATCGCCACTCTTGACGGTGCACGTCTTGCTTCACAGTTCGAGGAACTGCGTCTGGCCACAGAAAACAGCGGCAAACGTCCTAAGGTATTCATGCTGACAATAGGCAACCTGGCAATGCGTCAGGCACGCGCCCAGTTCTCAGGAAACTTCTTCGGATGCGCAGGCTACGAAATCATTGACAACCTCGGTTTCAAGACCGTCGAAGAAGGCGCTGCCGCTGCAAAGAAGGCCGGAGCCGATATCGTTGTCCTCTGCTCAAGCGATGACGAATATGCCGAATTCGGTCCTGCCGCCTTCAAGGCTGTAGGAGACAGCGCAATCTACGTCATTGCAGGCGCTCCCGCATGCATGGAAGACCTCAAGGCTGCCGGCATCGAGAACTACGTACACGTTCGCTGCAACGTACTTGAGACACTTAAAGAATTCAACAACAAGCTTGGCATCAAATAATTTATGAAACCTGATTTTAAGAACATCGATATCAAGGCTGCTGCTCCTCAGGAGGAGCTCTGCAGCTGCAAGAATGCAGGTAACGCTGATGAAATCTGGTCAACACCGGAAAAGATTGCCGTAAAGCCTGTTTATACTAAGGAAGACCTTGAAGGCATGGAGCACCTGAACTATGCAGCAGGTATCGCACCTAACCTGCGTGGTCCGTACTCAACCATGTATGTAATGCGTCCTTGGACCATTCGTCAGTACGCAGGATTCTCAACTGCCGAAGAATCGAACGCATTCTACCGCCGCAACCTTGCTGCAGGCCAGAAGGGTCTGTCAGTTGCTTTTGACCTTGCCACACACCGTGGTTATGACGCCGATCACGAACGCGTTGTAGGTGATGTAGGTAAGGCCGGTGTATCAATCTGCTCAGTAGAAGACATGAAGGTCCTGTTCGACGGTATTCCATTGAACAAGATGTCAGTGTCAATGACCATGAACGGCGCCGTTCTGCCCATTCTGGCATTTTACATCGTATCAGGACTGGAGCAGGGCGCAAAGCTTGAGGAAATGCAGGGTACCATCCAGAACGACATTCTGAAGGAGTTCATGGTACGTAACACCTACATCTATCCTCCTAAGTTCTCAATGAAGATCATTGCCGACATCTTTGAATACACTTCAAAGAACATGCCTAAGTTCAACTCAATCTCAATTTCAGGTTACCACATGCAGGAAGCAGGTGCTACAGCTGACATTGAGCTTGCATACACTCTGGCTGACGGTATGGAATATCTGCGTGCAGGTATCAACGCCGGCATGGATATAGACACATTCGCACCGCGTCTGTCATTCTTCTGGGCCATCGGTACAAACCACTTCATGGAAATTGCCAAGATGCGTGCAGCCCGTCTGCTGTGGGCCAAGATCACCAAGAGCCTGGGTGCCAAGAACCCGAAGTCAATGGCTCTTCGCACACACTGCCAGACTTCAGGCTGGTCACTCACCGAACAGGATCCTTACAACAATGTAGGCCGTACCTGCATCGAGGCCATGGGTGCCGCTCTGGGTCATACCCAGTCACTGCACACCAACGCTCTTGACGAAGCCATTGCACTTCCTACCGATTTCTCGGCACGTATTGCACGTAACACCCAGATCTACATTCAGGAAGAGACCAACGTATGCCGCGAGGTTGACCCATGGGCAGGTTCATACTACATTGAATCTCTGACCAACGAGATTGCACACAAGGCATGGGAGCACATCCAGGAAATCGAAAAGCTTGGCGGTATGGCCAAGGCCATCGAGACCGGTCTGCCGAAGATGCGTATCGAGGAGGCTGCAGCCCGCACACAGGCCCGCATCGACTCAGGCATCCAGACCATCGTCGGTACCAACAAGTACCGTCTTGAGCACGAAGCTCCTATTGACATTCTCGAAATTGACAACACCGCCGTACGCAATCAGCAGATTGAGCGTCTGAAGGCTCTGCGCGCCAACCGCGACGAAGCAGCCGTCAAGGCAGCTCTTGCAGCTATTACCAAGTGCGTCGAGACCGGTCAGGGCAACCTTCTGGAACTTGCCGTCGAGGCAGCCAAGGTACGCGCTTCACTGGGCGAAATCTCATACGCATGCGAACAGGTTGTAGGTCGTTACAAAGCAGTTATCAGAACAATTTCAGGCGTGTATTCATCAGAAAGCAAGAAGGATGCAGACTTTGAGAAAGCCTGCGCCCTTACCGAAGAGTTTGCAAAGAAGGAAGGCCGCCGTCCACGTATCATGGTTGCCAAGATGGGTCAGGACGGTCACGACCGTGGTGCCAAGGTAGTTGCCACCGGTTATGCCGACTGCGGTTTTGACGTAGATATGGGACCGCTGTTCCAGACTCCTGCCGAAGCTGCCCGCCAGGCCGTTGAAAACGACGTTCACGTTCTGGGCGTTTCTTCACTGGCCGCAGGTCACAAGACTCTGGTTCCTCAGGTAATTGAAGAACTGAAGAAGCTCGGCCGCGAGGACATCCTTGTCATTGTAGGCGGTGTAATTCCCGCACAGGACTACGACTTCCTGTACAAGGCAGGTGCAGCCGCAATCTTCGGTCCTGGTTCAAAGGTATCGACCAGCGCCATAAAGATTATGGAACTTCTGGGTTGATAAGCCCGATATCATTAAAAGATGGCGGCCGCTCCGGTGACCGCCATCTTTTGTGTATATTTGCAATACCATGATTGTATGTATAGCGGAAAAGCCCAGTGTGGCTAAGGAGATTGCCGATGTGATTGGCGCCACATCACGCCATGACGGCTATTATGAAGGCAACGGGTATCAGGTTACCTGGACCTTCGGTCATTTGTGTACCTTGAAAGAACCACATGATTACACACCGAACTGGAAGAACTGGAACCTTGGAAGTCTTCCTATGATACCGCCCAGATTCGGAATCAAGCTGATTGATGACAAGGGTATAGAAAAACAGTTCAAGATAATTGAATGGCTGTTCAAACAGGCCGACGGCATTGTAAACTGCGGTGATGCCGGCCAGGAAGGAGAACTCATTCAGCGTTGGGTCATGCAGAAGGCCGGAGTCACATGCCCGGTCAGACGTCTGTGGATATCGTCACTGACCGAAGAGGCCATACGCGAAGGATTCACGCATTTGCAGGACCAGCAGGATTTCAAATCGCTGTATGAAGCCGGACTTTGCCGCGCCATAGGTGACTGGCTGCTCGGCATGAACGCCACCCGCCTGTACACCATCAAGTACCGTACGCAGAACAGCAGACAGGTGCTTTCAATAGGCAGGGTACAGACACCAACACTTGCCCTTGTTGTAAGCCGGCAGGACGAAATTGACAATTTCAAGCCGGAACAGTACTGGGAACTCAAGACCACATATCGTGACGCTGTATTCAATTCCACGAAAGGCCGGTTCAGCAGCATTGAAGAAGGCCGCAAGGTTCTTGAATCCATCCAATCACAACCGTTTGCCATAAGCAGCGTCACGCGCAAGGAAGGCAAGGATTACGCCCCACGTCTGTTTGACCTGACATCGCTTCAGGTGGAATGCAACCGCAAATATTCAATGAGCGCCGATGACACGCTCAAAACAATACAGTCGCTCTACGAAAAGAAAGTGACCACCTACCCTCGCGTTGACACGCAGTTCCTGAGTGATGACATTTACCCGAAATGTCCCAAGATTCTGGAAGGCCTTAAAGCGTACACACAGTTCACAGAACCGTTGAAAGGTCGTAAGTTGCCAAAGACGAAACGTGTCTTTGACAACGGCAAGGTCACAGACCACCACGCCATAATACCGACTGGAGTATGGTCTGATACGCTTCTGCCGAATGAAAAGAGGGTATTCGATCTGGTGGCACGCCGTTTCATTGCCGTATTCTACCCCGACTGCCAATATGCACAGACAACAGTGCTGGGAGAATCGGCCAAAGTGGAATTCAAAACCACAGGACGTGAAATTCTTGTTCCCGGCTGGCGCGTCCTTTTTGACAAGGACAAGGCCGATGATGCGAAGACCGATGACGAAGAACGCGTACGGCCCGGCTTCACGGTTGGCGAATCGGGCCCACACAAACCCGAACTGCAGGAAAAATGGACTCAGGCACCCAAGCCATACACAGAAGCCACACTGCTGCGTGCCATGGAAACCGCAGGAAAGCTGGTGGCCGATGAAGAACTGCGCGATGCAATGAAGGAAAACGGAATAGGACGTCCGTCAACACGTGCTGCAATAATCGAGACCTTGTACAAGCGCGGTTATATGCGCAAGGAAAAGAAAAATATCTTCCCTACCCCTACCGGACGCAGTCTGATAGGCATAATTCACGAAGAACTGCTCAAAAGCGCAGAGCTGACCGGCATCTGGGAAAAACGTCTGCGCGAAATAGAACGCGGCAAATACAGTCCGGCGCAGTTCATTGATGAGCTGAAACAGATGGTGACAGGCATTATAAGCCAGGTCATGGCCGATAATTCATCGCGGCTGCTGCAATAAAGCGACTGATTTTCAGTTAATAAAGACAGATGAGAACTATTCATGGCATAGCATTGGTGCTGCTGTGTATCCTATTGTCAGGATGTGCGGCCGAAATGAACATCCGTAAGGGTGATGGCAGTTATGCACTTGGCGAATACAATCAGGCTGCAATCTATTACAAAAAGGCATATTCAGCCCTGAAACCTGCAGAAAAGGAACTGCGCGGTCTGACAGCATACAAACTCGGACAGTCATACCAGCACATAGCCTATGCGCCGAAAGCCATTGCAGCTTATCGGAATGCCATACGCTACAACTGTCCGGACAGCACAGTATACAGAGATCTGGCCTTCATGCAGCTGATGGACGGAAAACTTGCTGATGCCAGAGAAAATTTCAACAAATATCTGGAAATTATGCCGGATGACCGTCTGGCCACATCCGGACTCGAATCCTGTTCGCTTCAGGAAGAAGCCAAGAACAGTTCCACAAGATACATCGTAAAGAAAGATCCCGTATTGAACGGACGTTATGCAGACTGGTCTCCTACCTTCTCCAGCAACGGATATGACCAGCTTGTGTTCACATCGGTCCGGAAGGAGTGCGAAGGTACAGACATCAACCCTATTACGGGAATGAAGAGCTGCGATATATTCCAATCATCGAAAGACGAGAACGGCAAATGGCAGAAGCCTGTCCGTATTGAAGGCGGCCCTAACAGTGAATTCGAAGACGGTGTGACTGCTTTCAGTCCCGATTTTCAGACCATGTACTACACTTATGGAGCATGGGATGCCTCAGAACCGAGAATGGCCCAACTTATGGAATCGCGTCGGAGCGATGCAAGCTGGGGAGAAGGCAAACCGTATTCCGACAAGCAGGATTCAACTACAAACATAGCCCATCCGGCAGTTTCAACTAACGGCAAATGGCTGTATTTCGTTTCCGACATGCCGGGAGGATTCGGCGGGAAGGATATATGGCGCGTGCCACTTGACGGAAGTCTTGTCGGAGCCGAAAATCTTGGGCCTCAAATCAACACGCCGGGCAACGAGATGTTTCCGACCTTCCGTCCGAACGGAGACCTGTACTTTTCATCGGACGGTCACCCCGGACTTGGCGGGCTGGACATTTTCTGCGCTCACAGCGAGAATGACAGCGTATGGACCGTCATCAACATGGGCAGTCCGGTAAACTCAAAGGCCGATGACTTCGGCATGACCTTTGAAGGACAACGCACGCGCGGTTTCTTCTCATCGAACCGTGGCGATGCACGAGGACGTGACCACATTTACAGTTTTGAACTGCCCGAAACCGTGCACATGCTTACCGGCTGGGTCTATGAAAAAGACGAATATGAATTGCCTGACGCCACCGTTTACATGGTAGGCAATGACGGCACCAACATAAGGATAGGACTAAAGGAAGACGGTTCGTTTTCGCAGCGTATAACCCCCGGGGTCAGTTATGTGATGCTGGCAACAAGACGCGGTTTCATGAATTACAAACAGTCTCTTACAGCCGACAGCACCGACGAAGACCGTGAATATGTACTTCAGTTTCCGCTTTCATCCATATCGAAGCCTGTTCTCATTGACAACATTTTCTTTGAATTCGGCAGTGCCAGGCTTACAAAGGAATCGGCCTCGTCACTTGACATGCTGGTTGCACTTCTGAATGACAATCCGCACGTGACAATCGAACTTGGGGCCCATTGCGATTATGTTGGCAACGACGACTATAACCTCAAGCTTTCACAGCAGCGAGCCGAAAGCGTGGTCAATTATCTTACAGGGAAAGGAATAGAACCGGCCAGACTGACTCCGAAAGGATATGGAGAAACCAGGCCGGTTACAATATCAAAGAAACAGGCCGAACTATACCAATTCCTTGAAGAAGGCAACGAGTTGGGAGAACAGTTCATCCAGAATCTCACGCCCGAGCAGCAGGAAATCTGCAACCAGCTGAACCGCCGCACCGAATTCCGTGTACTTCGCACCACTTACGGTCTGTACTGATGTCAGACTCTTCGGTAAGTCAGGAAAGAATAAGCGTACTGATTTTTTTCGTCCGGTTCATGATCCTCGCGGGACACAAGCTGCCACGAACTGTCATTGCTGAAATCAGGAAAGAAGGTATCAGCATTCCCAGGTACGTCATGAACAAGAGTAAGTTCAAGCTCTGAAGCCAGTTCCAGTGACTGTCTGTAAATTTCCGCGCCGCCAATGACATAGACCTTTTCATCGGACTTGCAGTGTTCCAGCGCCTGTCCTATTGACGCGAACACTTCAGTATTGGGGTAAGCGGCACCTTGCTGACGCGTCAGGACGATATTCCTTCTGTTTGGAAGAGCGCCCTTTGGAAGAGACTCAAATGTTTTGCGTCCCATAAGCACAGTATTGCCTGTGGTAAGGGATTTGAAACGTTTCATATCGGCCGAAAGGTGATAGACAAGATTGCCCTTATAACCTATTGCGCCATTCTCTGCAACTGCGACAATTATAGATATCATACAGAAACGTCGGCTTTGATATGTGGATACGGATCGTAATCCTGAAGTTCAAAATCTTCGAACTTGAAATCGAATATGCTCTTCACTTCCGGATTGATGACCATTTTGGGAAGTTTTCTTGGCGTACGGGAAAGCTGCAGTTTTGCCTGCTCCAGATGATTCAGATACAAATGGGTATCCCCAGTAGTATGTATGAATTCTCCAGGTTGAAGTCCGCAGACCTGTGCCATCATCATGTCCAGCAACGCATACGATGCTATATTGAAAGGAACCCCCAGAAATGTGTCAGCACTGCGCTGATAAAGCTGGAGTGAGAGTTTTCCGTTAGCCACATAGAACTGGAACAATGTGTGGCATGGAGGCAGAGCCATGTAGTCCGTCTGCCCTGGATGCCATGCGCAGACCAGCATACGACGGCTGTCCGGATTATTCTTCAACTGGTTGACGATGTCCTGTATCTGATCCACTACCACACGGTTTCCGTCCTTGTCCAATGTCTCAAAGGCGCGCCACTGCTTGCCATAGACAGGCCCAAGTTCACCGTTCTCATCGGCCCATTCATTCCATATTCTCACACCGTTATCCTGAAGATACCTGACATTTGTGTCACCGTTCAGGAACCACAGCAGTTCGTATATGATTGACTTGAGATGCAGTTTCTTTGTAGTCAGCAAAGGGAATCCCTCTTCAAGATTGAAACGCATCTGGTGTCCGAACACACTGAGCGTTCCGGTTCCCGTACGGTCACCTTTCTCCACGCCTTCGTCAAGTATGCGTTGAAGCAGATCAAGATATTGTTTCATAAGAGCGGGCTTTGATTTACTGCAAATTTAATCAATTTTCTTATCTTCGCCCCCGGTTTTCAGCAGAACAGAACATGGAGTTATCAACCGATTTCATCAATCAGATGAACAACCTGATTGGGACCGATGCCACAGCACGTCTTGAGAATGCCATAACAGGTACCGAAGCCGTAACAAGCATTCGTTTCAATCCAACCAAAGTTGAATCCCTGTCGCATCTTCAGCTTGAAAAACGTGTTCCGTGGTCAAGTCATGGCTGGTATCTCTCGGAAAGGCCGCAATTCACACTGGACCCTTTGTTTCATGCCGGTTGCTATTATGTGCAGGAGGCTTCTTCCATGTTTGTGGAGCATGCATTAAAACAGATTGCCGCCGATCCTGTCTGCATGCTTGACCTTTGCGCAGCACCAGGCGGGAAATCAACTCTTGCAGCCGCCACTCTTGCCGAGGGCAGCATTCTGGTTGCCAATGAGATACAGCGCTCGCGAGCACAAATTCTTGCCGAGAACCTTACAAAATGGGGGAAAGACAATACAATAGTGACATGCAACACGCCTGAACAAATTGGAGCAAGCGGTCTTCAGTTTGACATAATGCTTACCGATGTGCCCTGCTCAGGCGAAGGCATGTTCAGAAAAGACGACATTGCCGTCAAGGACTGGAGCCTTGAAGCGGTAGACATGTGCGCGTCACGTCAGCGTGACATTCTGCGCAGTGTGTGGCCGGCACTCAAGGCTGGCGGCTTGCTGATATACAGCACCTGCACATTCAACAGCAAAGAAGACGAAGACAATGTGGAATGGATATGCACGGAACTGGGAGCAGATCCGGTCAATGTTTCATATCCGGAAGGGCTTGGAATAATGACCGCCTATAACGGGCACAGCATTCCCTGTTTTCACTTTCTGCCAGGTTTCACACGTGGCGAAGGTTTCTTTCTTGCTGTTCTCAGAAAACGCGCCGGTTTCAACGGACAAGTCAAGACATCGGCTGTCCATGAAGAGAAAACATGCCGTGAAATGGTTGACGCCAGTTTTGACTGCACACTTGAAAAAGACAGAGACAGCATCATAGCAATGCCCCGCCGCCTTGCAGGACAAATGAAAGCTATCAGCGAACGTCTGTACTGTCTTACACGAGGCATTGAAGTGGCGACCGTTAAAGGAAAGGACTACATTCCATCGCAATCATTGGCACTGAGCGGCAAAGCCGGCAGCATGTTTCCTCGTGCCGAACTGACAGCAGACCAGGCGCTGGATTATCTTCACGGCGATGTCTTATATTTAGCCGACCAACCCAAAGGATACCTGCTGGTAACATACATGGATATGCCTTTAGGTTTCGTCAAGAATTTAGGGAACAGAGCGAATAACCTCTACCCCTCCCAATGGAGAATACGTAAAAGCGTGCGATAGACAGCAGCTATATATTGCAAAAAAGCCTTCAGGAATTCCTGAAGGCTTTTTTACATGTGTTTGAAATTTCTTACCTGGCATTTTTTTCAAGTGATGCGGAATATACAAGGTTCAAAGCCTGAGCCTTTCTCAACTCCTGCTTGACATCAGTGATGATACCCATGTGTGTTCCTACATCGGCCTTGATTGACATCTTCATGAAAGGTTTGTCTTTTTCAGATGTCATGCTTTCACGTTCAGTCTTAACGAATTCACGTATTGCCGTTGGTTCGGCAAACTTGTCATTCAACTGAATACGGGAAGCCGGTCCCAGTTGGGCTCTATATTCCTTTGTAGGAGAGCCAATGTAGATATAAGAAACCAGTGACTTTCTTTCGAGCTTCTCAATTTCGGTACCGCTAGGAGTAGTAAACTGAACCTTCAGTGTCACTTCACGCATTGATGTTACCATCATGAAGAAGAACAGTACCGAGAAGATCAAGTCCGGGAGAGACGAAGTGTTCAACTCCGGCATTTCCCTTTTTCCATTACTTCTGAATTTACTCATAATTATTGTGCGGTTCCGTAAGTTTTAGGCTCAGCCTCAGAAATCTTTGACGGGTACATGGCCTTGGCAAATGCGCGTTCATCATCATTGCACAATTTCCAGCTCTTACCCAGCACCTGACGGCACCAAACATCTCTCAGCTCATTATAAGCCTTTGATAATTCGTTCTGGACTTTGAAATAAACCTCATAGTTGGTATCGCGGTCAGTCTGTAATGAAATGACATGTTTCATTGTGGTAATGACAACTCTGAAACCTGGCACATCATATTCCTCCTTCATAGGAAGCAGAGGATTATCATCGGGATTATCAATGAATTCCTTGGCGATATCCTTAAGTTCTTCAACTTCTATGACGCGGTTTATTACACCATTCTTTACAAAGATTTCATTATTCTTGTTGACTTGGACCGTCATGATGTTACGCTCCTTGATCTTTACTTCCTGCTCCTCGGCATTCGGATCCCATTCAGGGAGACGACGGGTAAGACCCGTGTCAGTATCCATTGAGGTTGTAATCAGGAAGAAAATCAACAGAATGAACGAAATGTCTGCTGTCGAAGATGCGTTCAGTCCGGGAACTTTTCTGTTGCTTTTTCCCATAACCAATTCTCTTTTTTGGAGTTTCTGTTACTTCTTAGACTTGAAAACGCCAACCATTGACAGCGCAGTGCATATTGTTGCAACTACGATGAGCACGTACATTGAGTACAGGCATGTATCAGTAAGCTTCAGTGTTCCAAAGTCACTGACAATTTCCTCACCGGTAACCACCGGTTCTGTGCTGCCCATGAAGTAAGACAATACTACGATAGCGGCAGTCAGAAGGAATACGATTCCTACAAAACCGCCCTTAGAACCTTTGCCACGGGACTTCATGCCCTTGATTCCGGCTGCGATACCGAATCCGAGCATTGCACCAGCGCAAAGAACCACCATAGCGTACATCCAAATGATGAGCAGTCCGGTATATGTCGGAGCTGTCAGATTGTCGTTGTTGAGAAATTCAGTATTGTCATATCCGATGCAATAGAACATGATAAGTACTATTGCGGAAAGGATACAGAGAATACCGAATGCCCACTTGGAGGCCTTTATCTGTTTATTCTCGTTTTCCATAATAGGATGTGGTGTTATTACTTCTTAAGGTTGTACTTCATGATGATGTCGAGCAGGCTGACTGAAGAATCTTCCATGTCAGTGTTCAATGACTCGACCTTGCTCAGAATGTAGTTGTAGAAAATCTGAAGAACAAGAGCTGTGATAATACCGAAGATTGTTGTGATAAGAGCGACCTTCATACCGCCAGCAACAACAGTCGGAGAGATATCACCGGCAGCCTGAATTCTATCGAATGCCTGCACCATACCAATCACAGTACCAAGGAATCCGAGAGAAGGAGCCATTGCGATGAACAGTGTGATCCATGAGAGGTTCTTTTCAAGATTTGAAGCCTGGACGCTGCCATAAGAAACGATAGAACGCTCAACGACATCAAGTCCTTCGTCAATTCTCATCATACCCTGATAGCATATTGAAGCGACAGGACCACGGGTTTCGCGGCAGATTGTCTTTGCGCCTTCAACGTCACCGTTTTCAAGAGCAGCCTGAATGTCTTCAAGAAGCTTCTTGCTGTCAATTTCAGCAAGGCTGAGGAAGATGATACGCTCAATGCAGAGAGCAAGACCAAGAATAAGGGCGATGGCAACGAGTGACATGAATCCTGCATCACCTTCAATGAACTTTGTCTTGATGTTCTTGTGAAGGCCCTGCTTTTCTTCAGTTTCTTCGGGTGCGATTACCTCTTCTTCTTCAGCTTCAACTGCTGCTGAATCTACTGCAGCTGAATCTACTGAAACTGAATCTTCCTGAGCAATCTCTTCAGTAGCAGCTTCTGCAGCTGCTTCCTGAGCATTGATTGTCTGGCAAACTCCGAATGTAAGGAGTCCCATCATTGCAACGAATGCAAATACCTTTTTCATTTTGAGATAGTTTTGTTAATTGTTAATATTATACTTTATAAAAATTTCTACCGTTCAATGCGGAAAGACGGGGATTCGAACCCCGGATACGCTTTTGACGTATACACGCTTTCCAGGCGTGCCTCTTCAACCACTCGAGCATCTTTCCTTAAGGCACTATTTGGCATAGCGTCTAAAATCGGGTGCAAATTACAACTTTTTTACTTAACAACATAACCAATCATTCTTAAAACATTAAAAAAAATAGAATTGGACGTGCTGTTGCGTGCGCCAATGGTTCATTTTGCTGAAAATGCCGTAATAAATGTGTATTTTTGCATTCGGAAATGAGCCGCAGATTCAAGACATATCCCATACTCGCCCCTCTGTCATTCATTTACAGGGCAGTCATGTCAATAAGGAATTTCAGCTATGACAAAGGGCTGTGCGCAAGTCATGGTTTCGACATTCCCGTTATATCTGTGGGTAACATAACGGTTGGCGGAACCGGCAAGACGCCCCATGTCATTTACCTTGCAGGACTGTTGTCAGACCGTTGCCGGGGAGTGGCTGTCCTGAGCCGCGGATACGGGCGCAGTACCAGAGGATTCATTCTTGCCGACGCGGAATCGGAATCTTATAGTATAGGTGATGAGCCTGTTCTTGTAAAAGCGCATTTTCCCGAGATAACCGTAGCCGTTGACGAGGACCGCGTCCATGGAATCCGCAGGTTGTCCGATATCGGAATTCGCACAGTTGTTCTCGATGATGCATTCCAGCACCGCAGGGTCAGACCGTCACTTAACATTCTGCTCATTGACTGGAACCGCAGCATTCTTGAAGATATGGTAATGCCGGCAGGACGGATGCGCGAAAGCGCATCGGGCCGGAAAAGAGCCGACATAATCATATTCACGAAATGTCCTGCAGGCCTTGATGATGCCGGCATGGACAAGGCTGCAGCAAGAATCGTCACAGACAAGCGGCAGAAGGTGTTCTTCACCTCATTGGAATACGGAGACCTGCGTCCGATGATATCAGGAAAAACAGTACCGGAAAACGTCCGGATTCTTGCAATGACCGGCATAGCCAACCCCAAGCCCATGATTGACTATCTGGGAACATTGTCCGACAATGTAAGACTGATTCAGTTCCCCGACCATCACAGTTTCAGCATTGCCGATCTCGAGAAGACGAATGCAGTTGCCGATTCATTGTCGCCGGAATCAATAATAGTGACAACAGAAAAAGACGAAGCCAGACTGAAAGGCATGCAGCTGCCCGAAAGTCTGAAAAGACGCCTGTTCATTCTTCCCGTAAGGACATCATTCCTCAGGGAGCAGGAGCAGTTTGACAGAATAATATTGGAACATATCGGATCATTCAAACAATAATCAATCATGAACCAGCAGGAAAAGACCCGGATTTCACAACTGGGAGAGTTCGGACTAATTGACCACCTTACAAAAGACATCAAGTTGTTCAACGCGTCAACGGTCAAGGGTGTCGGCGACGATGCGGCCATTCTTGATTACAAGGACAGACAGGTTCTGGTTACGACCGACATGCTGATGGAAGGCGTTCACTTTGACCTTACTTATATGCCGCTCAAGCATCTGGGCTATAAATCGGCCATGGTGAACATATCTGATATATACGCCATGAACGGAACGCCACGGCAAATGACGGTATCGGTCGCTCTTAGCAAGCGTTTCTGTGTTGAAGACATGGAAGAGTTCTATGAAGGACTTGAACTGGCATGCCAGCGCCATGGTGTGGATATTGTAGGAGGCGACACCACCTCATCACTGACAGGACTGGCCATAAGCATAACATGCATAGGAGAATGCGAAAAGGGAAAGGCGGTTCTTCGCAACGGCGCAGGACAGAACGATCTGATATGCGTATCAGGTAACCTTGGTGCGGCATATATGGGACTGCAGCTTCTTGAACGCGAAAAGAGCATCTTCAATTCAACCGGAAACAACGACGGTCAGGCATTCAACCCCGATTTTGCAGGCAAGGAATATCTTCTTGAACGACAGCTGAAGCCAGAAGCCAGAGGCGACATTATCAGGGAACTGCGCGAAGCCGGAATACAGCCCACATCAATGATGGATATTTCGGACGGGCTTTCTTCAGAACTGATTCACTTGTGCAAACAGAGCGGTACCGGCTGCAGCGTTTATCAGGAACGCATTCCGATTGATTATCAGACGGCAGTGATGGCAGAAGAACTGAACATGGATGTATACACCTGCGCCCTGAACGGCGGCGAAGACTACGAACTGCTGTTCACAGTTCCACTGACCGATCACGACAAGGTCATCCAGCTTAAGGACGTAAAACTGATCGGTCACATGACAAGACCCGAGCTGGGACGCCATCTGGTTCTGCAGTCCGGCCAGGAGATAGAACTGAAAGCCCAGGGCTGGCAGTCAAACCTATAAAAGCAAGAGAGGGTAACTGAAACAGTCACCCTCTCTTGTTTTGTACACTGAAACGTCAGATGCTCTTTTCTATACTCCAGACAAACGCCCTGAGTCCGAGGCGCTCAGTGGCGATATCCATCTTGTGAAGTTCGTCAAGAATAAGGTCAACCTTGTCATCATCGACAACGGTTATGATGCCTGAATTGAGTGACGGCCACACCTGGCTTCCATAATGCGGTTCACCGTTCTTGGACCCGCGGCCCTGGACATGTTCTATCATTGAGAATCCGCGGCAGTTGTTATGGGTGAGCATAGTGATTATACGCTCGCTGTATGCCTGGTCAAATGTAATAAGTATGGATTTCATATTCAATCAGTCTTTTGTGTTATGTTTGACGGCAACACGATTATGCATCATGCTGTCCTTGTTCTCCTCCCAGAACGCTTTGATCTCAAGCTGTTTGCGGAACTTGCGACGTTCTTTCTTTATTGCGATGCCCTGTATCGAGCAATACAGCACCGGAACAAGCATCAGGGTAAGTATTGTAGAGAATGTCAGACCGCCTATTACCGAAATGCCCAGAGGACGCCACATGGCGGCACCCTGTCCCTGTGACAGAGCCATAGGAATCATACCCAGGATTGTGGTCAGAGTTGTCATGAGAACAGGACGCAGACGTCTCTGGGCTCCATTTGAAGCAGCATTGATGGCTGACATGCCACGTTCGCGGCACATACGTGTGTAGTCAATGAGAACGATACCGTTCTTCACAACTATACCTATAAGCATGATGGCACCCAGAATACTCATGATGTTCAAAGATGTTCCGGTAAGCCAGAGAGCTATAAGCACGCCGCTTAAAGCGAACGGAATAGAGAACATTATGATGAACGGCAGAGAAAGAGACTCGAACTGAGCGGCCATTACTATGAACACAAGCAGAATGATCAGAATGGCAAGTGTGCCCATATCGGCGAATGATTCCTGCTGTTCCTCATAGTCACCTGAAATCTGGATACTGACGCCATCGGGCAGTTCCATTTTGTCAATGTATGCCTGACCGGCTTCAACCACCTCGCTCAAAGCGTGTCCGCCTGCGATGACGCACGAAACGGTATTGATTCTCTGACGGTCCTTACGCTGGATTGTAGGAGGTGTGAACGACTCTTCAAGATGACCTATATCACGCACGCGCACCGCACTGTTACCGGAACCATACAGAAGAATGTTCTCAATGTCATCAAGTTCGGTTCTGAATTCCGGAGCGTAACGCACCTTGATATAATACTCTTCACCATCCTCACGGAAATAAGATGCCGTAGCACCATATATGCGGTTTCTCAGGTAGTTGGCGGCAGTTGACAGGTTCAATCCGTGCTGAGCCAGTTTTTCGCGATCAAAGACAACCTGATATTCAGGCTGATATTTTTCACGGCTGACAAAAGCCTCGCCGACGCCGGGAACTGTCTTCATGTACGCCATCAGATTTGCCGCCAGTGAATCGGTAGCATCAAAATCGTATCCGTAAATCTCAAAATCAGCCGTTGACTGTCCGCCCATGCTCATGCCGCCACCGGCCTGAACCATAAAGCGCTCAATTTCCGGACGTGCGTTCAGATCGGCTCGGATTTGTGCAACGACATCGTCCGATGAAATGCTGCGTTCTTCAAGCTCCACAAGAGAAAGAGTGAACGAAATGATATGTGTACCGTTCGACTGCATTGAAGCGAATGTGTTGCTGTCATCGGCTGCGCCGACACGGAAGTTACACATTGTCATGTCATTGGCATAACGGTTCATCCAAAGATCACTCAGTTCCTGAGCCAAAGAACGTGAACGGTCAACGTTGGTATTGAGGGGCAGATATATGGTTGCGGAAATTCTTGATTCCTCATCACTCGGGAAGAATTCGGACTTGAGTCCCTTTGCTGTGAACAGCGACGCTATGAACACTGCCAGGCAGACCAGGACAATCAGTTTGCGGTGACGGACTGCATGGTCAATGCGGCGGCCGTACCACGCATCCAACGCATCAAGAGCCTTCTGTATAGGCGAATACAGAATTGTGTGCAGACGGCTTCCCTTCTTCTCCAGTTTCAGCATCTTGGAACAGAGCATAGGAGTCAGGGTCAGAGATACGACAAGTGAAATTGCAATGATCACGCACATCATGCCACCCAGCTGTTTGAACAGGATACCGGTCATACCGGTAATCATGGTGAGCGGGAAGAATACTGCAAAAATTGTCAGCGTTGATGCCATAACCGACAGGGCGACTTCATTGGTCGCGAAGATGGCGGCCATCTTCGGATCGGAGCCTCGCTCAATGTGGGTGGTTATGTTTTCAAGGACAACGATGGTGTCATCGACCACCATACCGATAGCTATGGTCAGACAGCTAAGAGAAATGATGTTCAGAGATCCGTCAGTGACAAGAAGATATATGAACGATGCCACCAGCGAAAGCGGAATGGTGATTGACACAACCAGAGTCGCGCGCCAGCGACCGGTGAAAAGATAAACCACCATGATGACGAATATCAGCGCATAGATGATAGTCTCCGCAAGTGAACTGACCGTCTGAAGAATGTCATCAGAGCCGTCATTGATCAAGCCCAGTCTGACATCGCTCGGCAGATTCTTCTGCAGTTGCGGAAGCATTTCATTGATTTTTTCACAAATCTCAACCGTATTGGCGCCAGTCTGCTTCTGAATGATTATCATGGCACCGCTTTCACCGTTATTGAACGATTCCTGAGCACGTTCCTGAGTACGGTCATCAATGCGTGCCACATCGGTCAGATACACATTCCTGCCGTCAATTGAAGCGACGACAAGATTGCTCATGTCACGCGGATCCTTGAATTCGCCGTCAACGCGCAGAGCGAATGTCTCGTTACCTACATCAATGTTACCTCCAGGTACACTGCGGTTTTCAGAACCGATCAGTGACGATATCTGCTCAATGGTAAGGCTGTATGCCTCAAGTTTGGCCGGGTCGCAGTAAATGTAAATTTCACGCTGCGGGGCACCGGTGACCGACACTGTTCCCACTCCCGGGATACGGGCAAGCGGATTTACCACGCTCTCATCAAGAATCTTGTACAACGCGGCCTGACTTTCACTGGCCTGCACTGACAGCATCATGATTGGCAGCATGTTGGTATCGAACTTGAAGATGATAGGTGACTGCGCGCCGTCAGGCAACGATTTCACAATCATGTCAAGTTTGTCACGGACATCATTGGTAAGGTCCTCAATGCGATGGCCGTACTCAAATTCAAGAGTAATTACAGAGACGTTCTCCGATGACTTTGAAGTAATGTGCTTTATATAGCTGCAACTGTTCAAAGTGTTTTCAAGAGGACGCGTCACGTTGTTTTCTATATCCGATGCATTGGCACCGTTATAGTATGTGAACACCATAATGGTGTTTGACTCTATGTCGGGCAGCTGGTCAATCGGCAGTTTCGAAAACGAGAACAGGCCGAACACCACTACTGCGACGAAGCATAGCGCTGTCATTACCGGTCTTTTGACCGCACCTTCATAAAGACTCATTGTTATGTACAGTTAAGACGTGGTTACTTTTCAATTTCAACCTCTTTGCCGTCAGCAAGCTTTGACTGCCCTGTTACGACTATCATAGCTCCGTTCGGAACGCCAGACACCAGTTCATATCGGTCACCAAGACGCTGGCCAAGTTCCACCTTGCAGAATCTGACCTTTCCGTCCTCATAGACATATACGTAACGGTCACCTGAACCGGCACGCTTCACAATCGAGATATCTGGAACCACAACATGGTTTTCCACGCCAAGATTCAAAGTTGCGCGGGCGAACATGCCGGGACGCATTTTCTGATCTCTGTTTGAGACCGTGACTTCAACCGGGAATGTGTGTGTCATCGATTCCACGGTCGGATATATGAGTGAAATGTCGCCGGTGAATGTTTCGCCAGGATATGCATCAAGCTCAATAGTGACCTTATCACCCTTCTTTATACGTGAAAAATACTGTTCAGACACATTGATTGTCAGTTTCACAGGAGCAATCTTCTGCACGACCAGAATAGCCTGTCCTCCGTACAGGTCTCCGTTATCATAGTTGCGTGATGTCACCACACCGTCAATAGGACTTTCAAGTCTGGTGTTCTCTTTCAGGGTCTGATAAGACTTTGTTGCCACCTCAACCTGAAGTTTCATGCTTTCCCATTCCGATTGTGACACACCTCCAACCTTATAAAGCTGATCAATACGGTTGAACTCTGTCTCAAGGTTCTTGAGTTGCATCTCCTGATTGCTCAGGTTGGTCTCATCCATTTCAACCAGAATCTGTCCTCTTCTTACCTGATCTCCTACTTCAACATTGATTTTCTTGATTCTGGCAGGATTTGATGGGGCGATATTGTTCTTCACCTCACCTTCTATAGTGGCAGAATAAGTCTGAAGCTGGTTTACCGGTTCTTCTACGACCTTTGCAAGTTTGACTATCGGCGCTGCATCGAGCAGTGCAACGGTTTGAGAGTCAGCCTCCTGTTTCTTCTGTCCGCATGATGCCAACAGGGCCATGCACAGAGCGATTCCTGAAATTCTGAATGCTTTCATATTTGTGTTCATTTGTTTTCGTTATCAGTATTAAGTTCAATGTCAACGCCAAGCACTTTGTCCAAATCGGCCTTGGCTGCCAGATAATTGTATATTGACTGGCTGTATGTAAGTCTGGCCTGAGTAAGCGACACTTCGGAATTGTTCAGTTCCAGAATTGTCCCCTTACCTATTTCATAGCGTTTGCTGGCTATTTCACGTCCCTTTTCAGCCTGCTGTATTGCCTCACGGTTACTGGCAACCTGCTCGGCATTCGCGCTCATATTGTCCCTGTAGTTACGTACCTGCATGCCAAGCTGACGTTCCGTATAATCACGGTTCAGAGCAAGCTGGCCAATCTGCAGTTTTGTGGTACGAAGCTTGGTGAAATTGCCCATTCTGAAGATTGGAACCGACATAGACAGCACGACATTTGAACTCTTCGCCCAGGAATAATTGCCTATCTTCCAGTCATCATTGTACATGGACTGCATGCTATATGATCCGGAAAGTGCAAGTGTCGGCAGGAAATTCATTTTCTGAACATGAAGAGTCTGATTCAGCATTTTCTCACTCAATGCCAGCTGGCGCATGTCGGTATTGTTTTCAAGCGAACAATCCGATTTGTCAAGAGACTCCACATAGAGCAGCTGTTCGTAATCTTCAAGACTGCCGGAAATCTCATATTCGGTATCAGGATCAACGCCCATCAGCAATGTCAGCTGAAGTTTGGCCATGGACACCGCATTCCTTGCCTGAATTACGGTAGGGTTCATGCTGCGCAGCTGCACTTCTGCACTGATTTTATCATATTCGCTGGTTCCGCCCAACTGGTACATGGAATTTACCAGGTCGAAATTTTTCTGAGCCTGATCATAACTCTTGCAGAGAACATCATAGCTGTCCTGAGCCAGAATTACCTGATAATAAGCCTTAGTCACCTGGTTGACCAGATCAAGACGTGAGCTGCGGCCCTGCTCTATGGCATTGTCAAGATCGCTTTTGGTCAGATTCATCGTTGCATAAACGGTAGGAGCGAAAACCGGCAGACTGATCTGGAACTGGCCGTTCCATGTACTGGTATTGTCACTACCCATCTTGAATTCCATGCCATTCAGTTTCATTACAGCAGCCAGCACGGTATATTGGATGGTCCCGCTGAAATCGGCACTCGGCAACAGAGACTGCCATGCCTCATCCTTACTGATTTTCTTCACTTCAATCTGCTGCTCTGCCACTTTGATTGTCGGGTTTTCACTGACCGCAATCCTGATGGCATCATCAAGAGTCAGGTTAAGAACCTGGCCGGACTCCTGACCGGACACGGTAACAGCCGTGACTGCAACAGCCATGGTCAGCATCATCCTGCTGAAAAATTGTCTTTTCATGTTTTATTGTCTGTTTTTGTATCTGTACTTATCAAGTGATTCCATTCCCTTTGGCGATGCTATGCCACGCAGCAGCAACACTATTGAATCATTCACCAGCTGGTCATATGGATACTGCTTCTTCATTTCGCTGTCATTGGCCAGACGTCCCATAACAGCAAAAGCACGCATGACGATATCCATATTGACATCATTTCTGAACACGCCCTGACGGACGCCCAAATCCATATACTGGCGTATCTGCTTCCTGACCTTGTCCATATGCTGGAGAAACAGCTCTTTGAACTTCGGATACTTGTCCATATTGTCAAAGAAAATGCGGTTCGTGTTATTTGATTCAGAAACCACAAGTTCAAGGTACCGGAGCATTACGGAAAGAATATCACCTTGCTTCTCTATCTCTTGTGCGGTTCTCTCCGCAACAATTCCGGAATGGAACTCCATACATTCGGTCAGAAGCTGTTCCTTATTATGGAACAACTCATATAATGTGCGCTTTGAAACAGCCAGCCTGGCGGCAATGTCGTCCATGCGTACCGCAAGATATCCGTCTTTCAGGAACATTTCCAATGCCGTACGCACCACATTATTCCGCAGTTCATCCCTATTTGTGACAGCGAATGTCATACCTTTCCGTCAATTGCGGCGCAAAGATACTTGAAAACTCGAGAGATTATAAAAAGTTTTCCGACAGGAACACCTTATTTAGCCATTTTTAGCACTTGTTACAAAATAGAAATCCCCATCGTCCACCAGAACGACAGGGACAAATCCTATTTTTCCAGTTTATTATCAGTCTGCCAGAAGCGTCTTCAGAAAATCGTCCAATTCCTCATCAAGCCCCTGCATGAGACTCTGACCCAGCAGGGCATTGTCTTCGTCGAACAGCATGAGTTCGGCAACAGTCTCCTTGTCATCGTCAACCAGTACGAAAGAGAACGGTTTCCAGATTGACAACTGTTCCAACGGCTGTTCACGGTCAATGAGTTTGAGAACGCTTTTCAGCGAATTTTCCATGACATCATAGAAGATATCCTCAGGTATGTCTGACAGATCTGACAATTGGGCCGATGCGAGCACGCTGTCATCATCAGACACAATGAATTCGCCCGTCTCACGAATTGGCTGCAGGTGAATGTCGGTTACTACAGACTGCTCCTGAGACTTGCGGTACGGCTCTATTGCAAGCTGTATCAGTTTTTTAATTTCCTGATAGGAAGATTCACTTATTCTCATGACTGTTCCGATTTAGGTCATTATTACATGTTTTTGCCATGACAGTTCTTGAACTTGAGTCCGCTTCCGCAAGGACATGGGTCATTACGTCCCGGAGTCTTGTCAACGCGAATAGGTTCACGGACCTGCTGACGTGTGTCGCGGCCTGCTGCAGCACGCTGGTTCGGGTCACTCAAGTCGGCCTTGCTCTCATTGTACTGTCTGCGCTGAGGCTGTTGGGCTGGAGCCTGGCGCATCTGATTCGGATCCGGCTCTGGAATCTGTCCACGCATGAGGATGGTCACGGTCTGATCATTCAGCTTGTTGACCATATTGTCAAACAGGGTGACTGATTCAAGTTTGAATATCAGCAACGGATCCTTCTGCTCATAACTTGCATTCTGGACAGACTGTTTCAGTTCGTCAAGTTCACGCAGATTCTCCTTCCAGCATTCATCAATGGTATGCAGCAGAATAGCCTTCTGGAACGATGTGACCACGCTCTTGCCTTCAGTCTCGTATGCCTCTTTCAGGTTGCACGGAATCTGATATACGCGACGGCCGTCTGTAACAGGAATAAGAATGTTCTCAAACCTGTCACCCTGCTCTTCGTAAACCTTTTTGATTACAGGAGCGACAATCTGCGACATGCGGTCGGTCTTGCGCTTGAAATTGTCCATGGCGGCAGCGAACAGACGGTCACTCATCACATCCGGCTTCATTCCTGAATATTCCTCTTCCGAGAAAGGAAGTTCTATAGCCAGAATACGCAGCGACTCCATCTGCAGACTTTCATAATCCGCACAGTTCTCAACAGCACCGGCAACACGGTCCCAAATCATATTGGCGATATCCATGCCTATGCGTTCGCCTATCAGAGCGTGACGACGTTTTTCATAAACGACAGTACGCTGCTTGTTCATCACGTCATCGTATTCAAGCAGACGCTTACGTGTACCGAAATGGTTCTCTTCAACCTTCTTCTGAGCCTGTTCAATACGTTTGGTAATGAAACTGTTTTCAATCATTTCGTCTTCCTGCAGGCCCAGTTTGTCCATGAGCGGAGCAATGCGGTCACTGCCGAACAGGCGCATCAGATTGTCTTCAAGCGAAATGAAGAAGACTGACGAACCGGGGTCACCCTGACGGCCGGAACGTCCGCGCAACTGGCGGTCAACACGACGGCTCTCATGACGCTCTGTGCCTATGATGGCAAGACCGCCAGCAGCCTTGACTTCGGGTGAAAGTTTGATATCAGTACCACGTCCTGCCATATTGGTGGCAATGGTGACTATACTCTTCTGGCCTGCCTTTGCAACAATATCGGCCTCCTTCTGATGCAGTTTCGCGTTCAGCACGTTGTGCTCTATCTTGCGCATGGTGAGCATGCGGCTCAACTGCTCACTGATTTCGACCGATGTGGTACCTACCAGAACAGGACGGCCGGCCTTTACCAGTTTCTCTATTTCCTCTATTACAGCCTTGTACTTCTCACGTTTGGTCTTGTATATGCGGTCATTCTGATCAATACGTGCAATCGGACGGTTGGTAGGAATGACAACCACATCAAGTTTGTAGATATCCCAAAATTCACCGGCTTCTGTCTCTGCAGTACCGGTCATACCGGCAAGCTTGTGATACATGCGGAAATAGTTCTGCAATGTAATGGTTGCGAAAGTCTGGGTGGCGGCTTCAATATTCACGCGCTCCTTTGCTTCCACAGCCTGATGCAGGCCGTCCGACCAACGGCGCCCTTCCATGACACGTCCTGTCTGTTCGTCAACTATCTTGACCTTGCCGTCTTCGGTAACAATGTAGTCAACATCCTTCTCGAACATACAGTATGCTTTGAGCAACTGGTTGATGGTATGTATTCTGTCGCTCTTGACAGCATAATCAGTAAGCATCTGGTCCTTCTTTTCCAGACGCTCTTCGGGTGTCATGTCAGTACGGGCCTCAAGTTCAGAAAGCTGGGCGGCAATGTCGGGGAGAACAAAGAATTCAGGATCCTGATTGGTACCGCTCAGAAGTTCAACGCCCTTGTCGGTAAGATCCACGCTGTTCAGCTTTTCATCAATGACGAAATAAAGCGGTTCGACAGCTTCAGGCATACGCTTGTTCTGAGCCTCCATGTAGATTTCTTCGGTCTTCTGCATGCCGACCTTGATGCCCGGTTCGCTCAGGAACTTGATGAGAGCCTTGTTCTTTGGAAGAGCCTTGAAACTGCGGAACAGTGACAGGAAACCTTCAGCTACCTCATCCTGATTCTCAGACTGAACCTTCTTGCGTGCGTCAGCCAGATACTGGGTGGCAAGTCTCTTCTGAGCCTCGTACAGCTGTTCAACCTGAGGACGCAGCTGTTCGAACATCTGGTCATCGCCCTTCGGCACAGGACCCGATATAATAAGAGGTGTTCTGGCATCGTCAATAAGCACAGAGTCAACCTCATCGACAATCGCGTAATTGTGACCGCGCTGGACCAGTTCATCGGGGCGGCCGGCCATATTGTCGCGCAAGTAGTCGAAACCGAACTCGTTGTTCGTACCGAATGTGATGTCGGCACGATATGCGTTGCGGCGTGCTTCTGAATTCGGCTGATGTTTGTCGATGCAGTCAACGCTCAATCCGTGGAACATATAGAGCGGACCCATCCATTCAGAGTCACGCTTGGCCAGGTAGTCGTTCACGGTCACAACGTGAACTCCGTTGCCGGTCAGCGCATTCAGGAACACCGGCAGGGTTGCGACAAGAGTCTTGCCTTCGCCGGTTGCCATTTCGGCAATCTTACCCTTATGCAGAACCACACCGCCGAACAACTGCACATCATAATGAATCATATTCCAGACCGTGTCATTGCCTCCAGCTGTCCAATGGTTGTGCCAGATGGCATTGTCGCCGTCAATTTCCACGAAGTCATGGCGGGTAGCCAGATTGCGGTCAAAATCGGTTGCAGTGACAACGACCGTTTCGTTCTGTGCAAAACGTCTGGCCGTTTCCCTGATTATTGCAAACACATCGGGAAGCACCTCGTCAAGCACCACCTCATAGCGGTCAAGTACTTCCTTCTCCATTTTGTCTATCTGGTTGAACAACGATTCGCGATCTTCCAGTTCGGTCTCTTCAACCTGAGCCTTAAGTTCTCCAATCCTTGTCCTTTCCGGTATTACAAAGTCACGCACCTGCTGTCTGATACGGGCCGATGCCTCGCGCAACTGGTCGGCAGTCATCGGCTCATACTTCGGAGCGGCCTGTTTGATTTTCTCCACCCACGGACGTATTTCCTTTTCGTCACGCGTAGCCTTGTTTCCGAAGAGTTTTCCAATTATTTCGTTGAAACCCATATAATGTTTTATGATATTTTACCTGATGGTTACAATTTCTGTACCGAAATGCAAAGTTACAATTTTTTGTCCAATAAAGGCCTATTTTGTAAAAGACTTCTGACAGAGTGTCATAATGCGTGAAAATGTGCGGAATATCTTGTCCTTTATAAAAAATAGAGTAAATTTGCGCTTGAAAAAGCAGGAACAGCAATGACAAGCCATTCTTCATCAGTCGTATCTGTATACGTGGTGGTTGGAAAACCATCGCGCTGAGAGTGGTCTTTCACGGTAAAATAACCTCAGGGCCTCTCTCAGTAATGGGAAAGGCCCTGATTTTTGAATAAAAATGCAACATAATATCAATATGAAGATTCCATTGAGAAGTGATCAGTGCACTACAGGCCGCAGAATGGCGGCAGCCCGTGCCCTTTGGGTAGCGAACGGAATGAAAAAAGAACAGTTCGGCAAACCGATAATCGCCATTGCCAATTCGTTCACACAGTTCGTACCTGGTCACACCCACCTTCATGAAGCAGCTCAGATTGTCAAGGCGGAAATTGAGCGTCTTGGCTGTTACGCAGCCGAGTTTGACACCATTGCAATAGACGACGGCATTGCAATGGGACACGACGGCATGCTGTACTCGCTGCCGTCACGTGACATCATAGCCGACAGCGTGGAATACATGGTCAACGCCCACAAGGCCGATGCTCTTGTCTGCATAAGCAACTGCGACAAGATCACTCCGGGCATGCTTATGGCCACCATGCGCCTGAACATACCGACCGTGTTCGTCAGCGGAGGCCCGATGGAGGCAGGAGAATGGAAAGGCCAGCACGTGGACCTTATCGATGCCATGATCAAGGCCGCCGACGACAGTTACTCTGACGAAGACATAAAGACACTTGAAGACAGCGCCTGCCCAGGTTGCGGCTGCTGTTCAGGCATGTTCACCGCCAATTCCATGAACTGCCTTACCGAAGCCCTCGGATTCGCTCTTCCAGGAAACGGAACTATTCTGGCTACCCACGCCAACCGCATCCAGCTCATGAAGGATGCCGCCAGACTCATTGTAAAGAACGCGCTGGCATACTACGAAAACGGCGACGACAGTCTTCTTCCTCTCAGCATAGCAAAGAAGCAGGCATTCGAGAACGCCATGACCCTTGACATTGCCATGGGCGGTTCGACCAACACCGTGCTGCACCTGCTGGCTATTGCCACAGAAGCCGGCGTCGATTTCACGATGGATGACATTGACCGCCTGTCGCGCAAGGTTCCATGCCTCTGCAAGGTTGCCCCGAACACCCAGAAGTATCACGTACAGGAAGTGGGACGTGCAGGCGGCGTGTTGGGCATAATGCAGCAGCTCAAGAAAGGAGGCCTGCTCAATGCCGGAGCCATGAACGTGACCGGCTCCAGTTACGGACAGCTGACCGACGAATACGACCTTGAAAAGTCACAGCCTTCAGATGAGGCAAAACGCATATACGCATCGGCCCCGGCAAACAGGTTCTGCAACACACTGGGTGCACAGAACTGCATGTATGAGAGCTTTGACACAGACCGTGCCGAAGGCTGCATACGCGACCTGCAGCACGCCTATTCCAAGGACGGCGGTCTGGCAATTCTCAAGGGCAACATTGCAGTTGACGGCTGCGTCGTAAAGACCGCGGGCGTTGACGAAAAGATATGGAAGTTTTCCGGTCCTGCAAAAGTGTTCGATTCACAGGAAGACGCTGTTGAAGGAATACTCGGTGGAAAAGTAGTGTCAGGTGACGTTGTCGTCATAACACACGAAGGTCCCAAGGGAGGCCCCGGCATGCAGGAAATGCTCTACCCCACCTCGTACATCAAGTCAAAGCACCTTGGCAAGGAATGCGCCCTGATTACAGACGGCCGTTTCAGTGGCGGAACATCGGGCCTGAGCATAGGACATATCTCACCGGAGGCCGCCAGCGGCGGCGCTGTAGGCAAGATAGTCGATGGAGACATAATTGACATTGACATACCGGCACGCAGCATTAACGTACGTCTGAGCGACAGTGAGCTTGAGGCAAGGCCTATGCGTCCGCTTACACGCAAGCGCATAGTTCCCAAGAGCCTCAAGGCATACGCCAACATGGTAAGTTCGGCAGACAAAGGTGGAACAAGAATTATCGAATAAGCGAATGGCGAATATTATGACAGGCGCCGAAGCGCTCATACAATCGTTGCTCGACCAGGGTGTGGACACCACATTCGTATACCCCGGTGGCACAATCATCAAAGTATTTGACGCCCTGTTCTCGCATCGTCCGGATCTCAAGCAGATTCTGACACGCCACGAGCAGGGTGCCACACACGCGGCACAGGGCTACGCTCGCATATCGGGCAAGACCGGCGTCGCCATTGTGACCAGCGGCCCGGGAGCCACCAACACGCTGACTGGCATCAGCGACGCAATGCTGGACAGCACACCTATTGTTGTAATTGCAGGCCAGGTGGGAACCGACGCACTCGGCACAGACGCATTCCAGGAAATAGACCTGGTAGGCGTAACACAGCCTATCACCAAATGGAGTTATCAGATACGCCGTGCCCAGGATGTTCCATGGGCCGTAGCGCGCGCATTCTACATTGCCCAGTCCGGACGTCCCGGCCCCGTAGTTCTGGATTTCACCAAGACGGCACAGAACGAGACAATTGACTACAAACCGGAAAAGATTGACTTTATCCGCAGCTACGTTCCATCGCCGGAGCCCGACATGGAGCAGATAGATGCTGCCGTCAGGCTAATAAACGGCAGCACAAAGCCGCTAGTCCTTGTCGGACACGGAGTTGAGCTCGGCAATGCCGAAGAGGAGCTGAAGGCTTTCATTGAAAAGGCCGATGCACCCGCCGCCCGCACCCTGCTGGGACTGTCAGCCCTGCCATCGGGCCATAGGCTGAACATGGGCATGCTCGGAATGCACGGCAACCTTGCACCGAATGTCATGACGAACCGCTGCGATGTGCTTATTGCCGTCGGCATGCGTTTCGATGATCGTGTGACCAGCGACGTGAACTTCTATGCACGTCAGGCAAAGATCATACACCTTGACATTGACAAGTCTGAATTCGGAAAGAATGTCAAGCCCGATGTCGCCGTACACGGTGACTGCCGCAAGACTCTGGCGCTTATTACTGAACGCATAGACAAGGCCTGCCACAAGGAATGGCTTGACAGTTTCAAGCCTCTTGAACATGAGGAGCACGAGAAAGTGATTGAAAACGCCATCCATCCCAAAGACGGACCGCTGCTTATGGGCGAGGTTGTCAATGCCGTAGCAGAACAGGCCCCGGATAATGCGGTTCTGGTAACCGACGTCGGTTTGAACCAGATGTTCTCCGCACGTTACTTCAAATACAATAGACCAAGAAGCATCATCACCTCAGGAGGTCTGGGAACCATGGGATTCTCATTGCCCGCAGCCATAGGTGCAACATTCGGAACCGAAGACCGCATGATATTCTCATTCCAGGGTGACGGTGGTTTTCAGATGAACATTCAGGAGCTTGGTACAATCATGGAGACCGGTGCTCCAGTCAAGATTGTCATAATGAACAACTCTTTCCTTGGGAATGTAAGGCAGTGGCAGCAGATGGTTTGCGACAGCAGATATTCATGCACCCCTATCAAAGACCCCGATTTCGGTCTGATAGCATCAGCCTACTCAGTTCCCTATAGAAGGGTATCCGAACGTACCGAACTGACAGAGGCAATACGTGACATGATAGCCGCACCGGGTGCATTCATACTGGAGGCAACGGTAATGGAAGAAGAGAACGTAATGCCTATGATTCCGGGACACAAGCCCGTTGACAAGATGATATTTACAATTGACGATGATTGGAAATAATGGAAAAGACTCTATACACCCTGATAGTTCACTCAGAAAACATTGCCGGCGTGCTGAACCAGATTACCGCTGTGTTCACACGACGCCAGGTCAACATTGAAAGTCTGAATGTGTCGGCATCGTCCATAAAAGGCATACACCGCTACACCATCACCGCGTGGAGCGACAAAGAGAGCATTGAAAAGATTGTCAATCAGATAGAGAAGAAGGTTGACGTCCTGCAATGCCGATATTTCTCTGACGACGAAATCTTCATGCAGGAAGTTGCTCTGTATAAGGTGGTAACATCCGTACTTATGGACAGTCCCGCTATGAACGAGATAATCCGGAAATACGATGCCAAACTCATTGAAGTGAACCAGACATTCTCTGTTATTGAAAAGACTGGAAACACTACCGACATCATGGCCTTGAACGAAGAGCTTACCGCGCAAGGCGGTCTGCTTCAATTCGTCAGTTCCGGACGTGTTGCCATTACAAGAGCCCGCATTGAGCATGTAAGTGAATATCTGGAAAAAATTGGCAAAAAATACGGTATCAGAAATTTATAACCCAAATATCAATTATTATGGCAAAAATGAATTTTGGCGGTGTCATTGAAGAAGTTATGACACGCGAAGAATTTCCTCTGGAAAAAGCGAGGGAAGTGTTGAAGAACGAAACAATAGCAGTCATCGGCTATGGTGTACAGGGACCTGGTCAGGCCTGCAACCTGCGTGACAACGGTTTCAACGTTATAGTTGGCCAGCGTCAGGGCAAGACATACGAAAAGGCCGTCGCTGACGGTTGGGTACCGGGCAAGACCCTGTTCTCAATTGAAGAGGCAGCCCAGAAGGGTACTATCATCTGCATGTTGCTTTCAGACGCAGCACAGATGCAGCAGTGGCCTGTCATCAAGCCTTATCTGACAGCCGGCAAGACCCTGTATTTCTCACACGGATTTGCAATCACATGGAATGACCGCACCGGTGTTGTTCCTCCAAAGGACATTGACGTTATTATGGTTGCTCCTAAGGGTTCAGGTACATCACTCCGTACCATGTTCCTTGAGGGTCGCGGACTGAACAGTTCATACGCTATCTATCAGGATGCATCAGGCAAGGCTCTTGAAAAGGTTCTGGCCTTCGGTATCGGTATCGGTTCAGGTTACATGTTCGAAACCACATTCATCCGCGAGGCAACCAGTGACCTTACCGGTGAGCGCGGTTCACTGATGGGTGCCATTCAGGGTCTGCTCCTTGCACAGTACGAAGTTCTGCGTGAGAACGGCCACACTCCTTCAGAAGCATTCAACGAAACAGTCGAGGAACTTACACAGTCTCTTATGCCTCTGTTTGCAGCAAAGGGTATGGACTGGATGTATGCAAACTGCTCAACCACAGCACAGCGCGGTGCTCTTGACTGGATGGTTCCCTTCCACGATGCCATCAAGCCTGTAGTTGAAAAGCTGTACGCAAGCGTACGCTGCGGTAACGAAGCTCAGATTTCTATCGACGCAAACTCAAAGCCAGACTATCGTGATGGTCTTGAAAAGGAACTCAAGGCTCTGCGCGAAAGCGAAATGTGGCAGACAGGTGCTGTTGTCCGCAAGCTCCGTCCTGAAAACAACTGATTACAGATTCATATCTGAATATTGAAGAAGAGGATGACCCAACAGTCATCCTCTTCTTTTGTATTGCAATAATAATAAGAAAAGGCCTCCTGTTCAGAGGCCTTTTCTTATTATGTACATATCAATCAGAATATCTTGTAACGGAAATCTTCGATATCTGCAAGATTGACCAGTTCATTCATCATTGTCTGGGAATTGATGCGGTTTTTGTCCAAAGTCACCAGTCTGTAATCTTCTGAGGCTGCGTCAAATTCTACTGACAATTCATCATCAGATATCTTCTGAGCCACAAATACGCAATTCTGTCCCTTGATTGGAGTTGTATAGGCTCCGTTGGCAAGTTTGTTTGCAGATGGTCCTACAAGCGGTTCGTTAGCCATGACAGACGGAACATAAATGCTGTTTGTGAAATTGCAGAAACGTATGGTATCAACAACTGCACCTTCAACACTTGCAGCATCTTCGAAAGACTTGATTCCATCAAATCTTGAAGAGAGCAATCCATACTTTGCATTCCTTACGGCCTCCATTGACAATGTCTGACCAGCCTGCTTGATTGTAGTATAACCTTTTTCAAAAATGTCTTCAACAGCGACTACCATCAGATGGTCATTTGCAGAACCGGCTTCAAAGACGCGTGACACTTCACCCTTGTTGGCTTCAAACGCCCAACGAAGAGCTTCGTGTGACTTCAAAACACCTCCTATATAATACTGCTGATTCGTAAAACGCCGACTGTAAAGAAGGTTGAATCCGCTCTGTTCGGCATTTGCCTTGAGAGAATCTATGGAATTGTTTCTGGCAACAAAAAGGTTCAGTTTGGTATATGCCTCATTGCTGGTCTGTTCGCTGAATTCAACCGGGCGTTTGATTGTAGCGACAATATATTTGGCAACCGTGTTACGAACATCAGTAACCTTGACTATAAGGTTGCCACCTGATACAGGAATAGACTCAACCTGTCCTTTCTTCATACCGTTCAGGGTATTCAGGAATTTTGCATTGTCACCATTGATTGAAGCGCCCTCATATTCCTGTGAGGTAATCCATTGAGCAGCTCCTGACTGACCATATCTGGATGCGAGTTCGTCGAAATCGGCACCGCTTCTGACCGCCTGGCAGATACTGTCTGACAGACGCGCGGTTTCTTCATCAGATTCAGCCTGAATCGACATGATACAATATTGGATTGAGTCATATCCGTTAGCCTTGCCAATCAGTTTGAAGGAAGTGTAGCTGTCTTCATCTGCATTGTAAATAGGACCGCATACTTCGTTCAACTTCACGGAATCAAGTCTGGAAGCCACCTCACTCGGAAGGTACTCGGCTGAGCGTGGGACCTCGCTGTAAGTCTGCTTTGACTGATTGCGACGAAGGAAGGCGGCAAAGTCTTCTGTCTGTTCAGACAGCTGGGCGGTCAGTTCCTCCATCTCAGCTGCCAATGCGTCACGGTCAGCCTGACTTGGAAGAATTTCGTAATCGATATAATAGATGTTGCGTGACTCCATTGAATTGTAAAGTCTTTCCTTGTTCATGGAATATGCATCCTTTATATCTGAAGCAGTTATATTGGCTTCTTCATCTGAAACAAGCGCATAAGGGAGCGAAGCTACAAGCAGATCATATCTCTTGATTCTGTTCTCATATGAATTCTGTTCGTAAACGGAATTTGCCTTGATTGATGATTCAACAAGAGCAACATACTTTGCACCAAGAAGATCATTTCTGATTTCCTTTTCAATGAAGAGCCAGAACTTGTACATGCCATCATATGATTCCATTGTCTGTGCATCAATCGCACTGCGGTCCAGGTTTTCATAAACCGACAAGAAATTCTTGAGCATGTCGGCATCAAAATTGCCGTTCTGATCACGGAATGGAGTTTCAGCCAAAGTAGGATGAGTTCCCTTTTCAATCACTTCGCGTACTTCCGCGTCAGTAACAGTCAGTCCTATTGCTTCTGTTTCTTCCTTCAGGATTTTGTCACGGACCATTGTTTTCCACACCTCATCCTTCAGCTGGTTGTTCAGTTCTTCAGAAATGTCTGATACGCCCATACCGAACTTGATGATTTCCGTATAATCCTCAAGTTGTGATTGGAAATCCTGTGCAGAGATTTTCTCCCCTGCAATGCTTCCCACATACTGTACGCCCTGGGTGGGACGGAAAATCTTCCATGCATCGCCAAGAATGAACGCCAGCATGGCAAGTCCGATAACAATAAGGAGCAGAGGTCCTTTGCTTCTGATTTTCTGTAAAGTTGCCATTGTTTGTTATTATGTTTTTGTTTGTATTTCAATTCTCCCGGAGCACCAATACGGTTCGGGCTCACAAAAATACCAAATAATGTTATTATATGGAAAAAAAGCGCGCATTTATTAATAATAATGCGCGCTATGAATGTTATGACAAAGAGACCGGCAAACCCGAATCACTGTTCTACGGGAGCATCAGTTTCATCGGTAGCATCGCTGACAGGGAAAATGCCCTTAGTCTGCCTGATGAAATACTCTGTCATATTTGTATTCGATTCAAATCCGACACCCGTGAGGATACGGTCCGACTGTCTGACAGCAATAGCCGAATCAGAGAAAATACGGTGAGACGTGTTGTTCACAAACAGTTCCTGAGTATCAAATTCCTCACCGTCTGTATTGTTGGCGTGTACATTGCCACGCAGCTGCCATAGTTCCTTCCTGTTGAAGTAATATGCCGTATCGGCGCGCAAAGTTGACTCAACCATCATGAGACTGTCATAGATTTCAAGATAGACCCCCTTGTTCAGGCACCAGCGCGGCGGGTCCATAAGATCGAAGACCTTCCATTCGTCGGCCGTAACATGATATCGCACAACCCCATTCTCCGATATGAGCATATCCACTCCGAACGTCGTCATCAAAGCGGTCGAGTCACGATTTGTAACAGCCTCTCCAAATTTTTTGCCTTGGCCGCCACACGACAGGCACATGCACGACAGGACAACCGCCAGAAAAGCGGCCGTCCTGTTCAGATAAGTTCGCACGGTATTGACACCGGCAGATTCCAGCATATCAGCGGATAGTGGTTGTCTCGTTGATCCAGCCCTTGATTTCAAGCTTGTCTCCGACCTTGAGCGAGAACATGAACAGATCTTCCGGCTTGGGACACATTTTCTGATAGTCACGAATCATCTTGTTCGCATCTTCTGTAACACTGGAATCAACTCTCTTGGCAGCCTCCAGCTTGTCAATGACAGCAAAATAAGCGCAACGGTTCAGAGTCGGGTCATCATTCCAATCACACTTGGATGCATAGAGCTGTGCCAGAAGAATATATGCCTTACCCTTGTTTGGATTGGAAGACAATGACTTGTTGACGTATGAACGTGACTTGTCATAGTTCTTTTCCATCAGACATATCTGTGCCATTGTAAGGTATATGTCTGATTCTGCGAGTTTGTCCTCTTCAAGATCAGCAGCCTGCTCATAGTACGAAAGAGCCTTGGCAGCATCAGAGCGCTGTTCCAGATACAGGAAGCCCAGGCTCTTGGCTGACTGTGCTGAAGGAGAGAGCTGGTAGCTGTATTCAGCAGCTTTGAAATAAGCATCTGATGCCTTGCACTCGAACATTGACATAAGTTTGACAACTTTCTCAAGATATTCAAGGTTGTCCTTGTTCTCTTCAATCTTCGGGCCATAAATATTCTGGAGATTTTCGCAATCTGCCGCTCCACTCTTAATGAAATAACCGTCAATGTTTTCCTTTGCCTTAGCACTCTGCTCAAGAATCTTTTCATTGGTCTGTGACGCAATGAATTCATCTATGAATGTGGAGCAGTCCACGTAATCCTGCATCAGAGCATCCCTGTATTCCTCGTTATCTTTATTTGAGTTATAGCGCTGTGCGGAAATTCTCATAAGGTCATCAAGGACATAGTATGGAGAATGGCCTTTTGCCATTGTAACAGACTTACGGAGAAGGTCATAAGCGGCGCTCAGCGCAGGTTTCGGATTGTATGCCACAAAATCATGGGCATAGGCGGTCATGACCTCATACTCAGGGGTAGGATTCTTCTGCATTGTATTCAGCCTGTCAAGATACTTGAGACGCTGCTCGTAAACCTCCATCAGTTCCTTGGAATACTGTGCCTTCTTTTCCGCATCAGTTTCATTCTTGTACATCCAACGCAGAATCTTCACGCCGTTCGTATATGTGTTCGGCGATGCGAAAGGTGCATCTCTGAACACATCCTTCCAACCGCCCTCGTATGCATCCTTGTAGTTCTCGAGTTTGACGAAATCAGTATAGATGGTGATGTTCTTCAATGTATTGATACTGTCTTCACCCTGACCGTAACGTGAGCCGTCCTCGACTCCTTTCTGTGCAAAAGCGCCAATTGCTGCAACTGACGCAAGTGTAATTGCTGTGAGTTTCTTAAACATATCTGATATTTTTGTTTTGTCCTGTTTCTGTAAATATGATACCGATATTGTCATTTGGTTAAATATCACTCAACCAGCCATTTTTGGAACCATCGTTCCATAAATGTAACTGCGACCGACATCATCAGGCAGTTTTCGGTAATCATACCGCTTTCCTGAGGCTGGACTCTGAAATAGCCTCCTGTAACATGTATATAGGCCATGCTGTTGTATGCGCTCGCTATTGGCATTGAAATGCCGGCGGTCAGACCGAACTGCAAAGGTCCCTTTCTTTCATCGGCCCTGAAATACGGCTGCGCGAATGAAAGTCCGGCCTGATATGAACTTCTGCGGAAGAATCGTTTGCTTTCTTCGTCCGGGCACATTCTGAAGCCGGCCGATGCCTTAAAACGGTCCTGCCCGTATTCCCTGCCGAAGAACCGGGCCGATGACCAGTTCTCGTACGTAACGTCAGCGGCAACCGTCCTGTTTTTCCATGAATATGACATACCGAACGAGAACTCATCCGGCATGGCAAATGCCTGTTCAAGCCGGATGGTATCTCCAGTGGTGTGGACGTCGGCTTTTGTGGTATTGTCATCCATACCGTCAAAATGAGACCATGTGGCACCCAGTACCAGTCTGTTATCGGAAGACTTGCCTGTTTTCAAAGTAGTCTGGATGCCGAGATCGGCTTTAAGGGCAGACAATGATGACTCATACGTCACCGTTCTTGATGAAACGTCTGATGATGAGAATGAAGTCATTGTCTTAAGACTGAGATCGCCTTTAAGATATGAAGCGTTTGCGCCTATTGATATCCAGTCTGTCGGTCTCCAGCCGAGTCCGCCCATAAACTGTCTCAATCCGCCTGTACCTGCATTGGAAGAATTGGCATTGATCTCGCCATCCATATCCCTGTTTATAAGCGATGTATGCGAAAAACTGTAGCCCACATTCGAATACGGCAGGAATGCGATGGTCATGCCGATACGCGGCTGGACACGGAACTGCATTGCCATATAATCCATTCCGGCATTGCGTGCATTGACTTTGGAACCGTTTTCCTGAAAATTCGTATTGTCAAACGAGAAGCCGAGATCTGCGATGAATGTCAAAGTATCAACCATTGAATAAGATGCCGGATTCTTCAGGTTAATGACATTCCTCTCTCTGTAGCCGGTTCCGACACCGCCCATTGATTTCAGCCTTCCGACCGACTGGTCCGACAGTACACCCACGCCATACCTTGAATATGGAGAATTAATCCCGTTCTGAGCTCCAGCCGGAAGAGCAGCCAGGACAAGCAGCGCAGCAAGCAGCGCCTTTGCAGGATTACCAGTCTTTATCATTGTATCTGCCTATGCAATCCAGTCCCTGTAATACCAGATTACTGACTGCAAATATACCGCTTTTGCCTGTTAAACCAAAGTATTTGGCATCGCCTCCGGTTAAAAAAACCAAAAGTGGGCCATGAGCTTTTTCCGTTTCCTCCACAAGCGCTTCAATTTCCAGACGTACCCCGCGCAGCACACCGCTGCGGATAGCTGTTTCCGTATCATATCCGAATTCAGGGCAATCTCCGTCAACGCCCACCAGAGGAAGACTTCCTGTATGTTCATGCAGACTTTGCAGACGCATTGCTACGCCGGGAGCAATATTACCTCCATAAAACGTGCCGTCCGGGCCCACAAAATCGGCAGTGATTGCCGTTCCTGCATCAATGACAAGAATACTGTTTCCAGGTTTAAGTGACCATGCACCTGCAGCTGCGGCAATTCTGTCAGTCCCCAATGTTGCAGGAGTACGGTATGCACATTTCAACGGAGTTGGAGTGACCGATGAAAGACATTCAAGTCCGAATGATTTCATCAGGGTCTCGAGTCCCTCAGGCAGAGTCCGTACAGCACACCACATTCCACCGTCGGCATCATACAATGACAACAGGCCTCTGATTGTTTCAAGGTCCGTTTTGCCACTGTACAGCAGCTCCGGTCCCGAAGGTCTGCTTACGGCAACTTTCACTCTGGTATTTCCAAAATCAAGCAGCAGTTTCATAGACGAAGCAAAAATAACTAACTTTGCACAATCAACAAAATAAGTCCGAATGAAGAAGTTTCTTCTGGCCCTGGCCATTGCCGCACAGACGTTCCATTTCTCTTATGCGCAAAGCGACAGTCTGAGAATCAGTCTGCTTACCTGCGAGCCTGGAGCCGCAATATACGAACTGTATGGGCACACCGCCATCCGTGTCCAGGATTTCATTCGTGGCAGGGATCTGGTTTTCAACTACGGTCTGTTTGATTTCAGCACCCCCCACTTCGCCTGGTTCTTCACGCTGGGAAAAACAGACTATCTTCTTGGAGCCCAGCACATTGGCTCCTTCATGGATGAGTACCGCACAAGAGGCTCGGCAGTATGGTCACAGCAACTCAACCTTACACCGCAGGAAAACGCATATCTGTACCGTCTGCTGCTTGAAAACAGCATGCCGGAAAACCGTGTGTACCGATATAATTTCCTATACGGCAATTGTGCGACGATGGCCATTGACAAAATCGAACAGTGCATTTCAGGTTCTGTCACGTACAGGAACTCCACAAGTGGTGAATCGTTCCGCACCATTCTTGACAGTCACACTTGTGTAAAGCCCTGGAGCCAGCTGGCTGTGGACTTGATAGTAGGAGCACAGGCCGACAGACAGCCTGGATACCGTGAGGAAGCGTTCGCACCAATGAGGCTCATGGACATGGCGGCAAACGCCGTCATATGTGACAGCGACGGATCGGAGCGGCCTCTTGTATTACAGGCAACGGAACTTGTCAGTCCGGACCACAGCGTTGACTTTGGCAAGTGTCTCATATCGCCCGTTCAGGCAATGTGTCTGCTGATACTTCTGACCCTTCTGATATGCATGACGGGCTGGTATCGGGGAAAGCTGTATTTCATCTACGACTGTATACTGTTTGGTGTTCAGGGACTGGCCGGACTTGTGGTGACGTTCATGTTTCTGTTCTCAAGTCACCCGACCGTTGGAAGCAATTGGATAATAGCCATATTGAACCCTCTGCCATTATTCTTCATCCCATTTACAGCGGTCAGAATACACCATGGCCGGAAAGACATATTCCTGGCGGTGCTGTTCGTAATGGCTGCCGCTTTTGCGCTCCTGGCTCCAGTCATTCCACAGGATATACACGAGGCTGTCCGGCTGTTTTCAGTGTGCCTGGCAATCAGGGCATTCAGTTCGACACTGTTCATTTTCAAAAACAGTACCGACAGACCTCACAAGAAGCGCAAAGCTGCAGGCACCGGACTGAAATGCCTGACAATTGCAGCAGCCATGACACTTGCAATACCCGTCTGCGCCCAAAGCAATGTTCCAAAGCCCAAACTCATAGTCGGAATTACGGTTGACCGGCTTGACAGCAACTGCATGTTCAGCCTCATGTCGCGTTTCGGGAATGACGGAATCAGAAAAATGTGGTATGAAGGATACAGTTTCAGCAACACTTCATTCGATTTCACGAATCCGGACAGGGCATCAGCTACTGCAGCCCTGTTCTCAGGTTCGGTTCCATACGACAACGGCATAATGGCGGAAAGATGGATGAGCCGCAGCAGCCTTAACGAAGTGGTCACTGTCGATGACTCCAATTGTCCGGGTGTAAACACCATGGAATTCACTTCGCCGGTAAGGCTTCAGGCCAGCAACCTGGCCGATGTCATAAAGCTTTCAACCGATGGAGCATCAAAAGTCTGCGCCATAGCGATTGAGCGTGAAGAAGCCGTACTCTCTGCAGGTCACGAGGCCGATTTAGCCGTTTGGATGAATTCGAACAACGGGCAATGGTGTTCATCCGACTACTACGGAGGACTGCCGGCATGGATCTGTCCGGAAGAGGAAGGGCACAACGATATGGTTTCGCGTTGGGAACCGCTTTACCCGTCCGGCTATTACGTCCAGAAATCCGATCACGAGAGTTATCGTCAGTTTTCGCATTCAGTCAGCTGCTCCGACATGTCCGCCTACCGCAGTTCGCCGGCAGCCAACAGCAGGACAGTCGACATGGCCATCAAAGCCGTAAGCGAAATGGGATTAGGTCTGGACAGCAACACCGACCTGCTGTCAGTTACGCTCTACGGCGGCAATTTTGAAGGACAGCCGTCATCACTATGGTCTCTGGAACAGCAGGACCTGTATCTCAGGCTTGACAAGGACATAGCACGTCTGGCCGATACTATCTGTTCGCAATTCAGCGGAAAAGGCGATGTGCTGTTCTTTCTTACCTCAAACGGATGCTCAATTGCGCCTGTTCAGAATCTGACAGGAACACGCATCCCCTCAGGAACAGTCAATATGGAACGCATAATCGCTCTGCTGAATCTGTATCTTTCAGCAAAATATGACTGTCCGAGTCTGGCTGCCACATATTATAGGAATCACATATACCTTAACCATCAGGCCATCGAGAAGGCTGGACTTGAGTTGCATAAGGTGCTTGACAGCAGCATAGACCTGCTTGTCCAGGCCAGTGGAATCAGGAATGTCATTCTTCTTCGTGATCTCCAGTCTGTCATACCGGACAGGGAGTCATTGGTTTTGAGGAATTCACTCAGTCCTGCATTTAGCGGAGACATCATCGTTCAAAGTCTGCCGGGATGGACTATTGTTGATGAAAGGCATGGAATCAGCATATCGGGAAAACCGTATGACAATTCTTTCCCCATGGTTATTTATGGAAGCGGAATACGCTCACAGGTAAACCACGAAGCTGTCTCAGCATCGGTACTTGCACCTACAATAGCTGCTATTGCGCGTGCAGGGATGCCGAACGCATGTGTCACAGCACCGATTACCGGAATAGGAAAATAAAACAGCAAGACAAAATTATATGGCAAACAAATTAATCAGTTTGAGTTATGACCTTCTTCTGAAAGGTGAAGACGGCAAGTTGTACAAATACGAAAGTGCTACAAGAGAAAAACCGTTCAGATTCATAAGCGGCATAGGATACGCTCTTGACCTTTTTGAAAGCAATGTGCTGAAACTCGAACCGGGACAGGATTTCGAATTCTGCATTCCTGCAGAAAAAGCCTATGGACAGTACGAGAAAGAAAATGTCATTGAATTGGACAAGGGAATATTTCTTGTGGACGGCAAATTCGATGACGTCCATGTCAAACCCGGTGCAATCATTCCATTGAGTGACGGCAATCAGACCTTCAATGCCACAGTGACCGGAATCTCTGACAGCAAAGTCACTTGCGACCTGAATCACCCTCTGGCCGGTGAAGACCTGACCTTCCGTGGCACTCTTCTGGAATCAAGAGATGCCACACAGCAGGAGATTGATGAAGTTCTGCATCCGAAATGCCATGGTTGTGGAGGCCACTGCGGTCAGGGAGACTGCAATTGCCAGGGAGACTGTTCTGACTGTTCAAAGTGATTTGCGGAAATTCCTTTTCCAATAATCAGCCAGTTCGCAGATTGAATGGAAAAGGGCGCACGGCTTTTCTGAAAGCAGGACATCGTCTGGCAACGGGCCTGTATTGACAGCTATCGTATCTATTCCTGCAGCTACGCCTGCGCGTATGCCGAGCGGAGCGTTCTCAACAACGACAGCCTGAGAGGCATCGACTCCCGCCAGTTCCAATCCTTTGAGATACGGATCTGGAAATGGTTTGCCACGTTTGACATCAAAGGCCGTCACCATACGTTCCCGGACAATGAACCCGTCAAAATCGCGCAGCACCCTGGATATGAGATTTTTCTGCCCCGAACCTGTAACGATCAGTATTTTGCAGCCGCTGTCACGGACATTCGCCATCAGTTCAAGCGCCCCTTTCATGATTTTGACCTCAGGCATCGTTTTGAAGATTTCCGCCTTATGGGCATAAATCTCTTCTATCTCCTGGGGTGTAGCATCATGACCGCGCTGTTCAAGGCTGACCTTCGAGATTGTGTAGCTGCCGGTACAACCTTCATTCATATACACCTGAGTCGGCTCCATGTGCATGCCGAAATCGGCGAACGTTCTGCTCCACGCTTCAACATGATGCGGCATGGAATCATACAAAACGCCGTCCATATCAAACAAGACGGCGCTTTTACGGTTTATGTCAAAATCCATACACTTACTTGCCTATACGCGAAAGTATAGCCTCTGATTCAGTCTCGTAGCCGGGTTTCCCAAGCAATGCGAACATATTTTTCTTGTACTCCTCAACGCCTGGTTGGTTGAACGGGTTCACGCCAAGAAGATATCCGCTGATGCCACAGGCTTTCTCAAAGAAATAAATAAGCTGTCCGAGCCAGTATTCATTCAGTTCAGGAACACTTATGCGGATATTGGGAACGCCGCCATCAACATGAGCTATACGTGTTCCAAGTTCTGCCATTTTGTTTACCTGGTCAACATGTTTGCCGGCCATAAAGTTCAAGCCGTCAAGATTCTCATCATCAAAGGGGACAAGATATGAATGTCTTACATTTTCAACCGAAATGACTGTTTCAAAAATAATCCGTTCGCCCTGTTGGATCCACTGTCCCATGGAATGCAGATCGGTTGAGAAATCAACTGATGATGGGTAGATTCCCTTTCCGTCCTTACCTTCGGATTCACCGAACAGCTGCTTCCACCACTCACTGAAAAAATGCAGTTTTGGGCAGAAATTGACAAGAATCTCAATCTTCTTGCCGCTCTGATACAGGGCGTTCCTTGCACTTGCATAAACGGCGCTGGGGTTCTTGCTGAAAGGAACATTGCTGGAAGTCAGCGACTCCATTGCGGCGGCACCTTCAACAAGTTTGTCTATATCATATCCTGCCACGGCTATAGGCAGCAGGCCTACCGGTGTAAGAACAGAATAACGTCCACCTACATTATCCGGAATCACGAATGTCCTGTATCCTTCTTTGGTTGCTGTGGCACGGGCTACGCCTTTCTCTGCATCTGTAACAGTCACAATGACTTTGCGTGCCATTTCCACGCCCCGCTGCTGTTCGCACTGCTTCTTCAGCACACGGAAAGCTATCGCGGTTTCTGTAGTTGTACCGGATTTGGAAATATTGATGACACCGAAGCGACGGGTCTTGAGCAATTCGCCCAACTCAAAAAGATAGTCTTCAGAAATATTCTGTCCCGCGAACAGTATCACAGGATTCCCGCCTTTGTCAGACAACTGGGAGAAACTGTTCTGAAAAGCTTCAATTACGGCACGCGAACCAAGGTAACTGCCGCCGATTCCGGCAACGACCACAGTATCGCAATTGTCCCGGAGAATTTTCGCGACGCCCTTGATCTCATCAAGCAGCGCCCTGCCGGTTTTTGAAGCAAGGTCAAGCCAGCCCGTAAAATCACTGCCCGGGCCTGTACCCTTTTCAAGTTGCTCTATTGCATCTCTTACACGAGGTTCAAATGCATCTATACGATCCTGCGGTACAAACCCTAGAATTTGAGAAATGTCAACTCCAATCATAGCCGTATCATTTATTTAAATGAATCTGTCAGCAGTTTTATCTCCATTACAGGTGAAATATGCTCATACAATATATTGTACATCGCATCCAATATAGGCATATTCGCCCTGTAATGCTCGTTGATTTCCTTCATGCAGCGCGTGCCGTAATAACCTTCGGCCGTCATCTCCATTTCCATCTGGGCAGACTGCACGGAATACCCCTTGCCTATCATTGTTCCGAAAACACGGTTACGGCTGAAATTGGAATAACCGGTAACCAGCAAATCGCCAAGGTAAGCAGAGTCATTCACCGCACGTGTCGGCATAGGCTTGGCAGTGGCAAGAAATCCGTTCATTTCCTGTATTGCATTCGACATCAGCACAGCCTGGAAATTGTCACCGTACTTGAGTCCATGACATATTCCGGCCGCAATGGCATACACATTCTTGAGAACCGATGAAAACTCTATTCCGGCAACGTCGGTGGAAACCGATGTCTTGACAAATGAATTGCTGAGTTTCCGGGCAATACCCTGCGCATTGTCAAGATCAGTACAGCCTATTGTAAGATATGAAAGGCGCTCCATTGCAACCTCTTCCGCATGACAAGGGCCGGCGATAACGGAAATATTCTCCGACGGAACACCGTAATAGCGGTTAAAGTATTCGGACATGAGCAGATTGTCATCAGGTACGATACCCTTGATTGCCGACACTATGAACTTGTCCCTGAGACTGACCTTCAGCTTCTTCATGTGCGATTTGAAGTACGGAGAAGGTGTGACGAAAACCAGAATGTCCGATTCCTCAACCACCTGATTGATATCAGAGTTCAGGTTCAACTGCTTCATGTCAAACTGAACGCTTGAAAGATAAGCAGGGTTGTGACCCAGACGTTTGAAATCGGCAATGCGGTCATCACGGCGCATGTACCAGTTTATTGAGTCCTCTGTGGACAGCAAGATCTTGGCAATGGCGGTAGCCCAGCTTCCGCCACCCATAATTGCCACTTTTCCCTTTGGTATAGCCATCGGCCCGATATTTTATGAATTATTCCTTGCTTTCCGGTTTCATCTGAGGGAAGAACAACACTTCCTGAATTGTGGTCTGACCGGTCATGAGCATGACAAGACGGTCAATGCCAATGCCAATGCCGCTGGTAGGAGGCATTCCGTATTCAAGCGCGCGGATAAAGTCCTGATCTATGAACATAGCTTCGTCATCGCCCTTCTGGCTAAGACGCAGCTGATCCTGGAAACGTTCGTACTGGTCAATCGGATCATTCAGTTCGCTGTATGCGTTGGCCAGTTCCTTTCCGTTGACCATAAGTTCAAAACGTTCGGTAAGCCCCGGTTTTGAACGGTGCATCTTGGTGAGCGGAGACATTTCCACAGGATAATCCGTTATGAAAGTAGGCTGAATGAAGGTGCCTTCGCAAGTCTCACCGAATATCTCGTCTATGAGTTTGCCCTTACCCATGGCAGGAGTGACCTCTACGCCACACTTCTTTGCAACTTCACGCATTTCATCCTCGCTCATGCCTTCAAGATCATATCCGGTCTTTTCCTTGATGGCCTCAAGTATCGGCAGACGGCGGTATGGTGCCTTGAAATCGACCTCGTGGTCACCAATCTGCACTTTAGTGGAACCGTTGGTGGCAATGGCAATCCTTTCAAGAAGCTTCTCGGTGAAATCCATCATCCAGTTGTAGTCCTTGTATGCGACATAAAGTTCCATGCAGGTGAATTCAGGATTATGATTGCGGTCCATGCCTTCATTTCTGAAGTTCTTGCCTATCTCGTACACGCCTTCAAAACCGCCCACGATAAGACGCTTCAGGTAAAGCTCTGTAGCTATGCGGCAGTAAAGGTCAATATCAAGTGTATTGTGATGTGTTATGAACGGACGCGCGCTGGCTCCACCCGGTATTGACTGGAGTATTGGAGTTTCCACTTCAGTGTATCCGGCTTCATCAAGAACCGAACGAAGAGTCTTTATGACTTTTGTGCGTTTCAGGAAGGTTTCCTTGACACCATCATTAACAATCAGATCAACGTAACGCTGACGGTAGCGGAGGTCCGGATCGTCAAACTTGTCATAAGCCACACCATCCTTATATTTCACAATGGGAAGCGGACGGAGAGACTTGGACAGAACCGTCAGTTTTTTTGCATGAACGGTAATTTCGCCCATCTGGGTACGGAAAACAAATCCTTCTATGCCCACGAAATCACCTATGTCAAGCAATTTTTTGAAAACCTTGTTGTACATGGTCTTCTCTTCGTCATCTTCAGGACAGATGTCATCACGGGTCACATACACCTGAATGCGACCGCTCGAATCAAGAAGTTCCATGAACGATGCCTTTCCCATGACACGACGGCTCATGAGACGACCTGCCAGACAGACCTGACGCGGCTCGTCATCATCCTTGAAATTATCCTTTATTTCCTGAGCAAGCGCATTGGTGGGATACATCGCTGCGGGATACGGGTCAATACCCATAGCACGCAACTCCTTGAGACTCTCTCTGCGAAACTGTTCCTGATCGCTCAATTCCATACTTCTGTGTTTGTATTTTATTATTATCTATACCTTGTATTAAAATGCAAAAGTACAACTTTACCGCAAAAGTTCGCGAATGACAGCGCAAAAAAATCCCCCTTCCCATAAAAGGCAAGGGGGATTGGATACGATTTACGCTGTCAATTTCCCTGAATCAGTCCGAAGATGCTGCTCAAAGTTGAAATAGTGTTGGCAACACCTGCTGTCTTCTCGCTAATGGCAGAAACAGTACTGGCAACATTTCCAGCTGTTTCCTGAATCTGAGACTGGGCCTGCTGTCCCTGTTTTGACTGAGCTGCTGCTGCCAGACCGGCGGCCGCAATTGCGGAAAGGTCTGTGCCGCTTACCAAAGAACTCAATGCACCGGTTACAGGCGTCGAAGTCTGTTCAGTAACAAGATTCTGCGAGCCGAGCACCAGTCCTGCTGCAAAATCGGTGTAGAACTGGCTCTTGTCATCAACGTTCTTCAGTCCCTGAATTCCGTTGACCAGCTGTGCAAGACTGATTATGTTGTTAATGTTCGAAAGATCCACCTTGTTGTCTGTCTTGTACTGGCCGTACAGGCTCTTGAGGGCTGCGCCAGAAGTCTGACCGTCTGTTGTGCCGGACTGTGCCGTTCCTGCGGCAGGGCCGCCAATTACGCCACACGATGTTACCAGAAGGCACAATGCAATTGCCACTAATGATTTTACTGATTTCATATTAATACCGTTTATAAGATTAATCAATATCGTTCCATTTACATTCGCAAAACCGTGCAAATATATCAATAATTGAATCAGGGTCGACGTTCCATCGACAACTTTCTTCAATCCGGGAACAAAGATTTGCTGCAGCCCTATCCGACGGGGTAATTGCCATGAGTCCGGAACGTTGCCACGAGCAAAGTGATTTTCTTCATAGTTCAGTCAGTTTGGTATTTTTCGCAAAATTTCCGCGAGATTATAAATCTGTTTTGAAATGTTCAATCAAGTAACAATGAAAAAAATCAATATCTTTGCAACCGCATCCCGGACGCGCCCATAGTTCAACGAATAGAATGGAAGATTCCGGTTCTTCAGATTGGGGTTTGATTCCCCATGGGCGTACATACTTTCACACATTTCCCCATGGAACAGAACATACGCATTACCCAGGAAGACAAGGAACAGCGTTCCAAACAGATAGCCCGCACCAGGATAATAGGAATCATCAGCGACCTGTTTCTTTCCGGCTTCAAAGCGACAGTCGGTCTCATTTCCGGTTCCATTGCCATTGTTCTCGATGCAGTGAACAACCTTACAGACGCGTTGTCATCGGTCATCACAATTGCCGGCGTCAAACTGGCAAAGCGCAAGCCGAATGCCAGACACCCGTTCGGCATGGGACGTGTGGAATACTTCAGTGCCATTCTGATAAGCATCCTTATTCTGGTTACCGGCGTCACCTCCCTGATTGAATCGGTGGAGAAAATAATCACACCCGCCAGTCCGGAATACGACACCGCAGTACTGATTGTAGTTTCCGCGGCAATTATTGTCAAGCTGCTTCTCGGCAGGTTCGTAAAAGCGCAAGGCATCAGATTCAACAGCGACGCGCTTGTCGCATCCGGGACCGATGCCATGTTCGACTCAATCATATCGGCAGCCACCCTGGTTGGAGCCATTGTCATGATGGTATGGGGCATCAATCTTGACGGCTGGCTGGGTTGCGGTATTGCAGTAATGATAATCAAGGCCGGTATTGAGATGCTTGCGTCACCTGTCAGCCAGGTGATAGGGCGTCGCCCCGACAGCGAGATAACGAAATCCATCAAGCAGACTGTCCGTGAGATTCCGGGCGTACTTGGCGCCTACGACCTTATTCTACACGATTACGGGCCAGACAAAGCCTTAGGCTCGGTACACGTTGAAATTCCGGACACAATGTCGGCACGTGAAATACACCTGCTGACAAGCAGTATCCAGCATACAATCTACAGCAAATTCAGCGTCATGCTTACCGTTGGAATCTACGCCGTCCATCAGGCCGACGATGACAACTTCCAATTGGGGCAGCGTATCCGCAAGGCAATGCTCACCCATCAGGGCGCAATAGGATTCCACGGCCTTCTCATCAATGATCAGGACAAATACCTGTCTTTCGACGTCCTTCTGGATTTCAGCAGTGGAGACCGTTCATCGCTACGTGAGGCCATGGAGGCCGACATAGCGGAAATCCTGCCTGGCTACAGAGCCGAAATAAATTTTGACACAGACTTTTCAGACTGATATGTAGATCTCAGAAACCGGCACCATGACAGACACAAGCCAGACAGCATTTCTGAATGCTGCCAGAGAGGCGCGTACAGACATAGTACACCACACGTTGTCGCACACTCTCGCCCCTATGCTCAAAAGCATCTTTGACAGGACAAACCATTCCCCTATAACATCATTCGAGGACAGCATCAATGACTTTCTGCTGTTCCTGTACCACGGCCCCGAATACATGCGGAAGGCATGTATGCCACCATTCTCAATACTTGCAAAAATCGGAAAAGAATCATCGGTCTTCAGTTGGATCGCATCGGCATACCGCATCAGGCTGCTCCAGATGAACGGCATGCCATTTCCGGCCGGAAAAGTCGAATATACAGAAGTGCAGGCTGACGGCGAGACACCGGCTGATTGCAGCTACGACCTGTGCCACGCCATTGCGCTATGCGTTCAAAGCTGCAATCCGACAGGACGTTTCATAATTCTGCGCTGGCTTCTTACCGTTCTTGAACCCGGCAATGCCATTCCACAGTCCCCTATGGCAGAAGCATCCGGTCTGTCGCCGGTCAATTACCGTGTAATGACGAAAAGGCGCAAAGAACAATTGTCGGCAATACTACAGCAATGCCGTTCCGGTACACACATGTCACTTGACAAACGTTTCAGGCAGATGGAACTGGATTTGAACGCAAACCTTGACAATCTGTATGAAACCCTGCTCAAATACTATGACGACTGCATATCAGAGCTCGACGGCTCGGCACAGATAAGAAAGCTCATAGGGGAACTGAGCCAGGAAGCCGGTCACCAGCTGCACAGCACATGACATGTGTACAGAAAAACGGGCCTGAAATGTAACATTCATCCAATTCCAATGACTATAGGAAAAGATGATGTTTCATGAACAAGGTTTTCTTTACAGCCGATCTTCACTTCGGAGCGGTTGACACGCTAAAGTATCTGCCCGAAAGGCCATTCGCACAGGAAGAATCATGCATGCTTCATGACAGTTGGCTAATGGATTTATGGAGGGGCACCGTCCAAGAGGACGATCAGGTATATATTCTCGGCGACATGTGCGCGTACAATGCCCGTGATGCCCGAAATCTGTTAGGCGGACTGCCCGGACGCAAAACGCTCATAGTCGGCAATCATGACTCAGGTCTCAGATATTGCCGTGACTGTCTGGACGCATCGGCCACCATACTGAATGTCAGTTTCAAGAAAGAAGACCACCGTTTTCTTCATCACACAATTCATGTGACCATGTGCCATTATCCAATGCTCACATGGCAGAGAAAGCCTTATGGTGCCATAATGCTTCATGGTCACAGCCATGGCATGTTGGATGACGTCAACCGGACTTGTCCTGACCTGCGTTGGGACGTGGGCATCGACGGTTCCCTGTCACGCCTTATCGGTTCCGCAAGAGGCATGAAACATTCATTGATAGACCTGGAATCGCTGTACAATGCAGCAATTGAGAAAGCCGGAAGCCCTCAATTCAGAAAATATGTCAGAGACACTTACAGAAACGGCCAGCCGGAACTGGAATCAGCACTCAAGTGCGCCTACAATCTCGGCCACTGACTTGCAGCCATGACGGTCAAGCCATTCTCCGATACCGACAGCCACCTTTTCACTTATTGCGGGATCAACGAAATTGGCGGTTCCTATCTCCACGGCCGATGCTCCAGCAAGCAGGAATTCAATCGCATCGGTCGCACACTGTATGCCACCAAGACCAATCACCGGAATTTTAACGGCTTTAGCTGTCTGCCATACCATGCGGAGAGCAACAGGTTTGACTGCCGGCCCGCTCATTCCGCCTGTAACCGTAGAAAGCACCGGACGTCGTGTCTCGGCATTGATTGCCATGCCGAGCATGGTATTTATCAGCGAAACGCTGTCTGCACCGGCGCCTTCCACTGCTCGTGCTATTTCCGCTATGTCGGTCACATTCGGTGACAACTTTACAATCAGTGTCTTGGAATAAGCCTTACGGACAGCATCGACCACCTGTGCGGCACTGGCAGGATTGACACCGAATGCCATTCCACCCTGTTTGACGTTAGGGCACGATATGTTCAGTTCAATGGCCGGAATACGGTCAAGTCCGTCAATTCTGGCGGCAGTCTCAACGTAATCAGGGATGGACGAACCCGACACGTTGACAATCATGTTGGTGTCAATATCCTTGATTTTCGGATATATGTTATTGACAAAATAATCAACGCCCTTGTTCTGAAGGCCCACAGCATTGAGCATACCCATGTGCACCTCGGCCATGCGTGGATACGGATTACCCTGACGTGGAGCAAGAGTCGTACCCTTTACAATTATGCCACCAAGTTTTGAAATATCCATGTAATCCTGATACTCAAGGCCATAGCCGAATGTACCGGATGCAGTGAGAACCGGATTCTTAAGTTCCAGACTGCCTATTTTTGTTTTCAGATCTGCCATTTCAGTTTCTTTATGTCAAACACCGGACCTTCCTTGCATACACACACGTGCCCTTCCACAGTATCCTCGACGCAGCAAAGACATGCACCCATTCCACATGCCATATGATGTTCCAGCGATACCTGACAAGGCAGATTGTTCTGTGATGCATATTTTGCTACAGCCTTCATCATAGGAGTCGGCCCACAACAGAAAATGCTGTCGAAACCGCCTTTTGCAAGAATGCTGTTGTCTGTTACAAGTCCGGTCTCCCCCACACTGCCATCCTGAGTGGAAATTGCCACAGGAGCAAGACTGCGGAATGCCTCAAGCCTGAGAAGCTGCTTTTCGCCTCTGGCGCCGAAAAGGAAAGTGAAATTACGGTTCATTGCCTTAAGTTCCTTTCCGAGCAGATACATAGGCGCCATACCGACACCTCCGGCTACAAGCAGCGAGTTACCGGGCTGACTCTCCAAATCGAAACCATTTCCAAGAGGCATAAGTGCATTGACCACGTCTCCTGCCTTCAACTCGGCTACAGCCCTTGAACCTGTGCCCACCATCTGCACCAAAAGACTGACAGTACCGGTTTCACTGTCGAAATCGTGAATGGAATATGGTCTGCGCAGATAAGCGCCCTTGCATGACGGCAGAAGCAGTTGCAGGAACTGTCCCGGTCTGACATCAGGTACAGGGTCGCACGCCTGCATTGAAACGAGAACCGCACTGTCCGAAAGCCTTTCACTGCTTCTGACAATCAGATCTGTCTGGGTTGATTTCTTCATTTGTATATGGATATTGTATTATTTGTCTGTCTGCTCCGGAACCCACCTTATCGGTTCCATACCGTGCTTTTCAAGCCATTCGTTGCATTTCACGAAATGACCGTTACCAAAAAATCCGTTATATGCCGACAATGGTGACGGATGCGCCGATTCCAGAACAAGATGTCTGTTATGGTCTATCAGAGTTCCCTTGCGACGTGCATAGGCTCCCCATAACATGAACACCAGGTTTTCGCGTTGCGATGCCAGAGTCTCAATGACAGCATCGGTAAACGTCTCCCATCCATGTCCCTGATGGGAGCCTGCCTGTCCAGCCCGGACCGTGAGAGTGGCATTGAGCAGCAGTACACCCTGACTTGCCCACGCAGAAAGATCGCCAGTCTCAGGTACAGGACAACCAAGTTCCTGACCTATTTCCTTGTAAATGTTTCTCAGCGACGGAGGCAACTGCACCCCTTGTCCCACAGAAAAGCACAATCCATGCGCCTGACCAGGTTCGTGATAAGGGTCCTGCCCAAGAATCACAACCTTGACCTTTTCAAAAGGACACAGATCAAAAGCACGGAATATATTTCCAGCCGCAGGATAAATCACACCTGCAGCATATTCCTGACGTACGAATTGGGCAAGTTGTCCGAAATACGGACTGTCAAACTGCCGTTGCAGTCTGGATTTCCAGCTTTCCTCAATTCTTACGTCCATAATCCTACTGGAATCAAATAAGCTGAATACCGGCAGCCTGGCACTGTCTGCGCTGTTCTTCGGGCCAGATACTGGCCTGAATCTCACCGATGTGCGCCTTCTGAAGGAACAGCATACACAGTCTTGACTGACCTATGCCGCCACCGATACACAATGGCAGTTCTCCCGCAAGCAGTTTCTTATGGAAATACAACTGGCTGCGCTGCTGCTGACCGCACAGCTCAAGCTGGCGGAGCATTGACTCCTTGTCAACTCTGACACCCATTGAAGAAAGCTCCATTGCACGTCCCAGAATAGGATTCCATACAAGCAGGTCACCATTCAGACCGGCAAATCCCTCTTCGTTCATGGTACTCCAGTCGTCATAGTCAGGAGCACGCAGATCGTGAGGTTCTCCATTGCTCAACTTGCCTCCGATACCCATAATGAATACAGCACCGTATTTTTTCGTTATGGCATCTTCACGCTCCTTGGCCGTCATGCCCGGATACATGTCAAGCAACTGCTGGGAATGTATGAAAAAGACCTCACGTGCCAGGAAAGGTTCCAGTTCAGGATACGTTTCGTTGATAAGGTATTCGGTCCTGAGCATGGCCGAATAGATGCGTCTGACAATTCTCTTCAGGAAGGCTACGTTTCTGTCTTCTTCGGTTATAGTACGTTCCCAGTCCCACTGGTCAACATACAGTGAATGGAGATTGCCCAGACTCTCATCGGCCCTGATGGCATTCATATCAGTATATATTCCATATCCAGGCTTGACATCATATTCGGCAAGCGTCAGACGTTTCCACTTTGCCAGAGAATGGACCACTTCGGCTCTCGCATCCTGAAGATCCTTTATAGGGAAAGTTACAGCACGTTCAACACCGTTCAGATCGTCGTTGATGCCCATGCCCTGCAGAACAAACAGCGGAGCCGTGACCCTGCGCAGTTGAAGTCCGGTGGACAGATTCTGCTGAAAGAACTCCTTGATAAGTTTGATACCCTGTTCCGTCTGCCTAAGAGACAGTTTCGGACGATAGTTCTCAGGAATGATAAGGTAGCTCATAGTATTTTGTCTTGGTTGTTTTAATCGTCGTACCACTTCACGTAGCTGTTCTGGTTTGAACGTTTCTTCACCTTCAGAAGATCAGACAGCATACTTGAATTGGCTTTTATTGTAAAGTTGTAGGAAACATAAGGTTTCAGCACGACACTGCATGACATGTTGAAGCAATGAAGGTCGCGTGTGACATTCATTGTGGTCATGGTAAAATCATGATATGTGAAATCCCAGCCCGATGAGAAATTGAAATTCCACTTGTTCGTCAGTTTTATATTGCCCGACATGTTCAGATTCTGAGTGAAGCCCCACGGATAACGCATACGGTCCACATGAATGGGTTTGGTTCTGTCCTCACGCATTGTAATGCCATACGAGAATGACAACGACCACGGAAGTGAATAATTGACATAGCCGTCAGCATCGGTCTGCACCTGAGCGTCCTTTCCTGTGTTTGATGAGCCTGCAGTTCTGGAAGATGGAGCATCCGGAATCTTGGAATCATCTTCAGCGCCATGATTTGTCAGACTGTTCAATTTCTGTTTCCATTCCTGCAGTGTATTGTTTGACAGTGTGTACGACAGACTCTGGCTCATGCCCTGGAAACGTCCGAAACGTCCGTATGACCATTCCGTCCTGTCACCTACAACAACCTGGCCGTTCTTGTTGAATTCGTAAGCGTATGTGGCAAACACAGCATTCATATTGAACGTGTGGTTATTCGGCAACTTCAATCTTACTCTGGTTGACAAATCGCTCCACGGCTTTGATTTTGCGGCAAAATTGTATGACATGGAAGCTCCGAGTTCATCAATGAGAGTTACATTGCGGATGGAATCGTTCCCGTCCCTGAGTTTCATTTGAAGATTATTTCCCACGCTCATGGAAATGCTTCCGCTCTTTCCCTTGCCCGGTGCACCATACATTGAGCCCTGATATGGTGAATATTCCACTGTGCGTACCTCACCGTTTTCATCGGTATACACATACGTGTCATAGAAGCCGTATCTCTTTGCGCTGAAATCCGGTCTCATACTGTAACTGACAGTCGGAGTGAACACATGACGCACGGCCACAAACTTGTCGCCGAACAGGTCTGTCCACAATTTCGTCGGCTTGTACGTTCCATACAGTTTCGTATTGGCACTCACGCTCAGGCTGTAGTCATAGACCCGATTGAAGCCGTACACAGTATCCATGACAGCTTTCTGCGCCAGTTCGTCCCATGACTGGTTAACCTTATACGTATACCACCTGGATGAATAGTTGAACGAAGGAGTGATATTGATGTTCTTGAACATCTGGAACGTGGCACTTACAGGTATGCTGTGCTTCATGCCGTTTCTCCAGTCACGGACAAGGCTTTTGTCCATAAATTCACTCTCTTTGCATGAAATGCTGTTCGAAAGCGTACCCGAATACGTGAACGAAATCTTTTCATACCATTTTTCCTGGCCGGCAGCCTTCTTTTTCTTGAATGGATATACACGCTGTAGAGACAGGCTCATTGACGGAAGGGTGACAGACATAGTTGAATCACGCATGTTCTGCGACAGGTTCATCGAACTTGAAAGCGACAGTCCTATTGAAGGGAAGTTCCTGGAATAGCTTACACTGGAGGTTCTGGTAGCCTGCGACCTGAGGGTAGGATTGTACAGACTTGTCAGATTCTTCTGTTCGTAGCTCTGCGTGGCATAATTCACGCTGGCAGAGAAATTCTGATACGGATTGGCCTTGCTGTCCTGCTGATGGGTCCAGCGTACCTTGAAGTCCTTCGATACGGAATAATCCGGCAGCCCGCGGTCTCCGAGTTTTGTGGTAAGCGAACTCACATAGACGTTTCCCGAAAACTTGTAGCGCTTTCTGTATCTGCTTTCCCCGGACAGTCCCCACGACCCTTTGGTAAAGACTTCGCCAAGAACTTTCAGGTCGAAATAGTCAGACAGGGCAAAATAGTATCCGCCGTCTTTCAGATAGAATCCGCGTTCCATTTCATCGCCATAGCTTGGAATGATGATTCCCGATGCGTAATCACCTTCAGTAAATGGAAAGAATCCGAACGGTATGAACAAAGGAAGCGGAACACCCATGACTTCAAGATAAGCCGGACCGAACACCACATCACGTCCGGGACGCACTTTGGCTCTGGTAATACGCAGATTGAAATGCGGATCCTCATGATTGTCACAAGTGGTATAGATTCCATCTGCAATGTAATATTCGTCTTCGGGCCCTTTCTTTGCCTGTGAACTGGTCATATATCCTTCGCCCTGCTGGGTGATGATTTCGTTTATGTACCCTTTCTTCGTTTTGAAGTTATACCCGATATGATTTGAATTGTACGGAGTGTCCCCATCGCTGAACACGGGGGTACCCGACCATTGCCCCAAGGTATCCTGCACGCCGTCGGCATAGACCAGGCTGCTGTCCATCTGCATTTTGATGACTGCAGCTGTAAGTTCGACATCCTGATATGTCACCTTTCCCTCACCGAAAAGCGATGCATAGCCACCGGTATTCCATGACATGGAATCTGAAGACTCATAAACGACAGGAGCGTCAAGAGCGTCACGCTCACGCGGTTTTACGGGGGCGATGCTGTCAACGGCAGCAAGACTGTCTGCGCGATATCCAACGGAATCAGCAAGAATGCCAACGGAATCAGCAAGAATGCCGATGGAGTCCGCAAGGATATCCTGCGATACAGCAGTTGCCGGATGCAGCAACACAAGTGCTGCAGTCAGAATGGAAGATAAACGGAATAATGACAGACCTTTTGGCACGCCGTACTGATAAATAACGCGCAAAATTATTAAAAAAAAGCCACAACGCCCGTCTCAGACACGACAAAAGACAAAATTATAAGAAAGTTTCACACCATGAGCGGAACTTTCCGACACCCTCAGGACCGAACTTTTCCAGAGAGCCGATGGCCTGCTGTACGGTTTTTTCCTCGTCCGGATGAGTTTTCGAGAAGAACTTGTCAGCAAAGCACACAAGCTTTTCTTCAACTGAAACAGGAACCATTTCCCTATGTGGAACAGGCAGACCATTATCCAGAATCTGCTTCAACGTCAGTCCGGTCCCTGTATGGCGCTCAGCTACAAGGGCATGTTCAGGCAGCCCCTCCATTCTCAGCAAATCTGCGCCAAGATAACCATGGCATATGTAGCGATGCTTGCCATAGCAATGGATTGGAGCAGCATCTGTCATAAAAATTCCAACATCATGCAGCATAGCGGCCTGATACACAAACTCTTTGTCAGCGCCAAGTTCAGGATGTGCTTCAGCTATGGCCAAGGCCTTTTCGGCAACGTGACGGCTGTGCGTCAGCAGCAAATCCGTCAATGGCTGGTTATCACTGTAATAACGTTTAATTATCGGACTCCAGATATCTTTCATGTTTTCAAATTATTCAGGACGTACGGGACTGATGATGAACGAATATGACCTGTCACCATAATGCAGTTTGTACGGTTCAAGCGGAACAGCGCCCCAACTGTTGACGCAGGCAAGTCCGTACTGGGCCTGGTCGATATGGACAACCGAGAAATCGCGTGGTGTAAGGTCGCCGGCATGAGTATTGTGTTTTACCGGTCCTTCATCAAGGTCGGATGTCAGATAGTCAAGTGTGGACATGCTCAGCGGAATATCGCTGCGGAACTCCAGCCCGAAGCCTGAATTGTCAAGAACTTTCCAATAACGGACATCTGTCTTATTGCCTGTTTCCTGAGGTCTGATGTACGGATAATACTGGTCACTGACCTTTTCACGGAACAGCCCCAGATTCTGCGAACTGTTGCGGTCTGCATAGTTTTCAATCGGGCCGCGGGCGTAATACTCCACATTCTCAAAATCGCCGTCCATCACCATGGTCATACCGAAACGCAGCATATCAGGCATGCGGCGGTTTTCTGAACGGGTTTTCAGATTCTGGCCAACCTTCATTTTCCCATCTGCAGTCAGGATATAGGTCATTTCAAGATCGCATTCAAGAGCCGCAATCTCATATCTGGCGAACACAATTGCAGCGCCATCCTGAGGTCCGCATTCAAACTGCACAAGCTTAAGGTCGGGATTGCGCCATGCGGCAAGATTACGCTGCAGTCCTGCACCATAGTCATTGTCAGTCGGAGCACGCCAGAAATCGCTCTTCAGCTGATAACCGCTCTGGCTTATCTGCCGTCCGTCCATATCTATGTAGTCAATCCACCCGGCGGACTTGCTGAAGGTGTACTTCATTCCGGCAGCCTCAAGTGTCACATAAGCCACAGCCTCGTCAATCCTTACAGGTTCAAGGTCATCGGCCAGTCCGACGCCGAAATCCTTCATATCGAAGAAACTGTACGGCCGCACCTCGAACTGCTGGTACGCCGCAACATGTCCGGCCTCCAGCAACGGCTGGTCCTTTGTAAGACAGAACTGGAAATTCACAAGCACCTCACACCCGGCCGGTGTCTTCTTCAACGCCTTGACCAGTTTCGGCATAGTTACCGTCTTCTTCTGTTGAGGGCCTATGGCCGGAAGTTTCTCCACGCCGGTTTCCATACTCTCGCCATCGCACAGCACAGTCCAACGGAGTTCATAATCGGACAAATCGGTAAAGAAGTTCTCATTGTAGATTTCAAACTGTCCTTTAGCAATGGACAACTGGTTCATCCAGATGTTCTGATACTGGTATGCAACCTCGTATGCGTGCGGATTCCAGCGGCGGTCAGGAGCAATCAGTCCGTTGCAGTTGAAGTTCTGGTCAGATGTCGGGTAACGTCCTTCATCGCCACCATACTGGAAAATAGTCTTTCCTTCGGCATTCTTTCCATAAACGGCCTGGTCAACGAAGTCCCAGATGAAGCCGCCCTGAACGGAACGGTTGGCTCTGATTATATCCCAATATTCCTTGAAACCGCCCTCACTGTTTCCCATTGCATGGGCATACTCGCATTCAATGAAAGGACGCGGATCATTACTCTTCTCGTGACGTTCCATAGCACCGTAATCGGCGTACATCGGGCATGCTATGTCGCAATGGTCCGTAGAGTTGGTGGCACCCTCGTACTGTACCGGGCGCGTCCTGTCATACTCCTTTATCCATTTGTAGCATGTCACGAAATTCTGTCCGTCACCGTCCTCGTTGCCCATTGACCATATTATAACCGAAGGATGGTTGCGGAACGTTATGACGTTCGCCTGATTGCGTTCCAGATGAGCCTGCTCATAATCGGGATTCTTTGCCAGCTGGTTACGTCCGTACATCATGCCATGGCCCTCGACATTTGCCTCGGCAACCAGATAGATGCCGTATTCGTCGCACAGGTCATACCAGCGCGGATCGTCAGGGTAATGGCTTGTACGAACCGCATTGATGTTCATCCGCTTCATTATCTGAATATCCTGAATCATGCGGCTGACAGGAACTACATATCCGCCCTCCGGATCCATCTCGTGACGGTCGGCACCCTTAATCAGAACAGGCTGGCCGTTGACCAGAAGCTGGCGGTCTCTGATTTCCACACTTCGGAAGCCCACCTTCTGGGCAATGCACTCCATTTCCTTGCCCGAGTCATCGGTCAAAGTCATTTCCAGAGTGTACAGATACGGATCTTCCGCACTCCATTTGCGCGGAGACTTTACCGCTTCGTCAAGAGAAGCCCTACCGCCGGTTACCGCAGCCGATGCCTTGAAGATCTGTCGGCCATCGGCATCGGTCAGACGGAATGAAAGACTGCCAGTTCCTGTTACAGACACATCGGCCACAAGTCTTGCATTGTCATACGAGCCGTCAAGAACAGTTTCAATGCCGTAGTCCGCAATATGCTGCACAGGACGGCAGTAAAGATATACTTCACGAGCAATACCGGTGAAACGCCAGAAATCCTGGTCTTCAATATAACTGCCGTCACACCAGCGCATTATCTGCATGGCGAACAGATTGTCACCTCCATATTCAAGAAAATCCGTCAGATCGAATTCAACCTCCATCTTGCTGTCCTCGCTATAGCCCACATACTTTCCGTTCACCCACAGGCGCAGATTCGATGTGGCCGATCCGACGTGCATATACACCTTCTGCCCCTTCCATTCAGCCGGCACATTGAATGTCCTGCGGTACGAGCCTACATAATTCTCGCGTTCTCCGATGTACGGAGGATCAACACGGTGTTCATTGTTCCACGGATATGTGACATTCGTGTATATCCTGTCACCGTAACCGTTCATCTCGAACAGGCCGGGCACCGGGAACTTGTTCCACGAACTGTCATCAAAGTCCACCGCCTCAAAGCCAAGCGGACGGTCGTAATAATTGCGCACGAAATTGAAATGCCAGTCTCCTTCAAGTGACATATACCTTTCAGATGCGGTCTTGTCGGCAGCACCGGCCTTGCCCGCATTCTCGAATGCGAAGAAATCGGCAGCAGGAGCCATCGTATTGACACGGTTGACATTGGGATCCAGCCATTCCTGAGCACTACCGAACAGTGACGCTGCATACAGCAGCCCAATTATACCTACAGCTTTCTTATACATATCCATTATATCTGTTTCAAGTTACGGTGCGAATGTACATGGAAAACATCAAGGCTGCAAAACATTTGCATGATTTTCAGAAAAACAATACCTTTACGGAGTAAATGAACAACAACCGGACACACATGCTTTCTTTTTTGAAAAAGTGGGCTCCAATCATTGCCGCCGCACTTGTCATCTGGTCAGTGATGACTTTTGCCAACGGTGATTTCCTATACCGGAATGGAGATCTTTCGCTGTTCATATTCGGGGTTGATTTCCTATCCGAATCCTTAAACATCCCGGGCGGTGCATTAAGCTGGCTAGGATCATTTTTCACACAGTTCCTATTGATTCCGTGGTTAGGAGCCTTATTATGGGTCATTATGCTCTTCCTGGCTGCAGCTATGACAGTCAGAACGTTTGGAATCCCGTCCGGTATACGTTTGGGGTACGGGATATACGCCATGAGGGCGCAGGATTACTTTTTTGCTCCAACAATAGGATATATTATCATGCTGGCCATCATGAATGCCGTATGGAAAATTCGGAAGAACAGTCATATCCGACAATTACATTGACGGTAATACTGGAGCATCCTCAATATACCAATAACAGACTTTCCTATAAGATACCCGGATTAAATATATATCATATACAATGTATCATTCAAAGCCCATCCATTTTAAAACTGCCATACCGGCGTTGGTCATCGCGCTGGCACTTTGGATTGTCCTTACGTTTTTTCAAGGTCATTTCCTATACAAAAACGGTGACATGTCCCTATTCCTGTTCGACTGGGATTTCTTTAAGGAAGCATTCAGCATTCCCGGGGGATTTTTAGGTTGGGTCGGTTCGTTCTTCTCACAGTTTCTCCTGATTCCATGGATTGGCGCCCTTCTGTGGACACTGCTGCTGCTTCTGGCGTGGTGGAAAACGGTTCAGATCTTCAAAATCCCCGACAAGTTATCTGCATTAGCCGCCTTACCGGTCGGATTACTGATAATTGCGAACATGTCTCTAGGGTACAGCATATATTATCTGCAATGCCATGACTATTTCTTTGCGCCCGTCATCGGTTATCTTCTTATGATTGGCATTATGGATGCCACATGGAGATTAAAGGGCACAGCAGCAAAAATTGCCTTCATTTTCGCTTCGGCTTTCGGCGGATACTGTCTGGCCGGCGTATTTGCCCTTGCAGGGGTAATTGCTGCCGGAATAGGGACTGCAGCCGCACCAGATTCAAAAGATTTCAAAGGTCACATATGGGAACGTTATGCCGTTTCAGCAGCGGCTGCCGTTTTTTGTGCGGCAGTCCCATTTGTCCTTTACCGCCTGTTTACAAGTTTCAGCATTGCCGACAGTCTGCTTATGGGACTTCCGAATTTCACAATATTGGAATGGGCACAATCAGTAAGACTGCCATATTGGCTGCTGTTCGGCCTGACCGCTGCAATGGCCATCGCCCGCCCATATTTTGCCAATGCTGAATCAGACGGCAGAAAAATGGCTTTGTTCAATCCGGCAATCACATTGGCGGCAATCATAGCCACATCTGTTTTCTGGTTTAAGGACGACAACTTCAAGGCAGAAATAAAAATGTCATTGGCTGCCGAGCGAAACGACTGGCAGAAAGTCATTGACATATTCGAAACGGCCACAGCATATAACCCGGACAAAGAGGAAAAGAAATACAAAGACATGGCCCATGAGCTCGCCAATGCCAACGACGAAGAAACATACTCTCAAATAATAAGAATATACAACGGCAAAATTTCACGTCCCACCAGACTCATGGTGATCCTGCGCGATCTGGCACTTCTCAAACAGGGCAAAGCTCTTGACAAGGCATTCGCCATGCAGGACGGAGGTAAGAAACAGGAATCAAAGTTCCCAATAGTCAATTCCATCGAAGCAGGCCAATTGGTTTTCTTCAACTATGGCGCAGTAAACATCGGATATCACTGGTGTCTGGAGAATCAGGTTTTGCTCGGTTGGAGTTACTCATCACTGAGAGCCATGACATCGTACGCCGTAATAATGAACGAGTCAGAATTTGCAGCCAAGTTTCTTGACAAACTGGACAAGACCCTTTTCTTCCGCAAATGGAGTCGTGAGCAACGCGTTCTTGCAAACGATGTCCAGGCAATGTCAAGTGCACAGCCTTACAAAGACATACTGCCATATATGTGTTTCGAAAACCGTATGGCGGAATACGATGACGGAGACTGCGAAATATTTCTGGTAAACCATTTTTTCAAGAACCGCAGCAATTGGTCCACACCGGAATTTGACCGTGCCGCCTTGTTGTGGGCCATGAGATATAAAGATTCAGTCATGTTCTGGAAAGCCCTGGCCCAGTATTTCACGACAAACAATCCGGAACATCTTCCGAAACACGTTCAAGAGGCAGCACTGTTGTTCTGCAGCATTGAAAACGAAGATCTTGGAATCACATTCGACAAAGAGGTTCTTGATGGTTTCACCCATTTTCAGGAGTATGTCCAGAAATACGGGGTGAACAGCAACACCATATACAGATTATGGCGCAACTTCGGCGACACCTACTATTACTACTATTTCGTTACGAACGTATATTCATTCAAATTCAACTGATGAAAAAGCATTCCATATTACTCTGCTTTGTGATGGCCATTGCATCATGTGCAGGTGGTCCCGATGCCGGTACAATCACATCAGACGAAAGTCTCCGCATCTTTCCAGACTATTCGGAAGTTCTGATACCATGCAATCTGGCACCAGCCAACTTCATGATAGACAATGAAGCCGATGCCTTCTACACCGTCCTGTCAAATAACGGTCAATCAGTGACAATCAAAGGACAGAAAGTCCGCATTCCAGAAAAGGACTGGAAAAGACTCATTTCAGGCGGAGACGGCAGGATTGAAGTCAATGTATTCATAAGAAGAGGCAAAGAATGGGCGGCATTCCCGACCTTCGGTATAAATATCAGCAGTGACCCTATTGACCGTTACATCGCATATCGCAAGATGCCTTTGATTGTACAGGTATACAATTCGCTTGAAATGATTCAGCGCGACATTACCTGTTTTGACGAAAAAGTATATTTTTCCAACACCATGGTTCATGAGAAAAGCGAAGGGACATGTGTCAATTGTCATGCCTTCTCAAACTACAAGACTGACAACATGCAGTTCCATGCCCGCGAGCACAATGGAGGGACAATTTTGGTCATTGACGGAGCACTGAGAAAAGTCAATCTCAAGACCCCAATGACAATATCCGCCGGAGTATATCCTTCATGGCATCCCACGCACAAGTTCATTGCATATTCCAACAACAAGACGTATCAGGAAATGCACATGATGAGCCATGATAAGATTGAAGTATTGGATCAGGAAAATGACATAGTGCTGTATGACATAGAAAACAACGCCATCAGCCCCATTGAAAACGATTCCAGTGAAATGGAGTGTTTCCCGACATGGTCTGCCGACGGACGTACTTTATACTATGTGTCAAATCACTACGAGAGCCCATTTGATTCAGAGCGTTTTGACAGAATTCTGAATGACAGGCTCAAACTTCACTTCAATCTTTATGCGAAACCGTTTGACCCCGACACACGCACTTGGGGACCACATTATCTTGTCTACGATGCTGCCGAGAAGGACAGCAGCATGACATGGCCAAGGGAATCGCCGGATGGAAGATTTCTGATGACATGCATCAGCACTCATGGAATCTTTCCGATTGACCAGATTGCATCTGACCTTTTCCTTTTCGATTTCAAGACAGGCAACGCAAGGATAATTGACGAAATCAGCAGTCCGTATGCGGAAAGCTATCACGCATGGTCCAGCAACAGCAAATGGGCCATGTGGAGTACAAGACGTGAGGACGGCACATTCACACGTCTGTATTTCAGTCATATTGATGAAAACGGTCATTTTTCAAAGCCCTTCACATTGCCTCAAAAAGATCCGGAATCCAACAGGAAGCTCTTGTATGAATATAATGTCCCAGAGTTTCAAATCGAACCGATATCCGTCAGGCCCGAAGATTTTGCCAAGCTGATTTCAGAAAGCGATGCCATTCCGGCAGCTTTTGAATCAAAACGCGAAACTGATAACGACGGGAACCTTACCACAAGTGATTACCGGATAGACGGAATGACAGGAGCCTCCGTACAGAAATAACGATGACATTATGAAAAAAATAACAGGAAAGCTTGCGGCCCCGGCTATTGCCGCTATTCTGTGGGCCATTCTGACATTCACTCAAAGTGAAGTCCTGCTTAAGACGAGTGACCTTTCACTGTTTCTCTTTGACTGGACATTTCTTAAAGAATCGTTCATGATACCAGGAGGATTTCTTGGATGGGCCGGATCATTCTTCACCCAATTCCTCTACATTCCATGGTTAGGTGCGCTTCTCTGGGTAGCCATGCTATATGCTGCCGGACATCTTACAGTCAGGGCTTTCGGAATACCTTCCAAACTGAAGGCTCTTGCCGCACTGCCCGTTGCAGCATTGGTAATTGCCAACATGTCACTCGGATATGGCATGTTCATAATGCGGCCGCAGGATTATTTCTTCGCCCCCACTTTGGGCTACCTTCTCATATTGGGAATAATTTCAGCCGTCAGGAAGGCTCCGCTGTTCTGGGAAAAAACAGCAATCATTGCAGTTTCCGCAGCTGCCGGATTCATAGTTTCCGGAGTATTCGCTTTGGCAGGCACATTGGCCGCCGGCATATGCGTCCTGACAGAGGCCGATAATGATTGTGCAGAAATGAACAATGGAAAGAAAACCGGAATTGCCATTCTGTCTCTTGCATTCTGCATAGCCGCACCGGTTCTTCTGTACGGTTGTTTCACACGTTACCGACTGGCCGACAGCTGGTCCATGGGGTTGCCATCAATATCAGATGATGAATGGACTGTCAGAATACGCCTGTCCTACTGGTTCATGTTAGGTCTTTCCCTGTTGTTTGCCGCTTTGATGCCGACGCTTAAGAAAGCCGTTGCAGCCAAATCAGATAAAGTGAGATTTGCGAATGTGGCAATCAGCATAATCGCTGTTTTATCTGTAGCCACATTCTGGTACAAGGACGCCAATTTCAAGGCTGAACTTAAAATGTCGCTTGCCGTTGACAGAAGTGACTGGGAAGAAGTCAACGACATATACAGGCAGGTGTCAACAAAACATCTGAACAGGGAAAAGAAAGCTCTTGAAAAGCGTAAAGCCGCCATATCCGTAACCGGCACCCCAGAGCAGGCACAGTTTGTAGTCAAAGAATATGAAAAGTGTTTCTTCCAGCCTACAAGACTCATGGTCATGTTCCGTGATCTTGCGCTGCTCAAGCAGAACAAGGCGCTTGATACGGCATTTACCATGCGTGACGGTGCGAAAGAGCAGAAATCACTGACTCAGATACCTATGGCATTTCAAGCAGGACGCCAGTTGTATATGCATTACGGGCTTGTAAACATGGCATACCGCTGGTGCCTTGAGGACCAGGTAGAACATGGTTGGAGTTATGGCACCCTCAGATATATGGCCGCGTATGCCACTCTCTTGAACGAGACCGAATTTGCAGCCAAATACCTTGGCAAACTTGACAGGACATTATTCCACCGCAATTGGAGCCGCAAACAGCGTCCGCTTTCAGCTGACATTCAGAAAATGTCGCAGGAACTGCCATATCGTGAAATAATTCCATACATGAGCTTCTCTGACCGTATGTCAAACGATCTCGTCAAATGCGAAACATACATAATGAAGCATTTTGCCGAAGACCGTGATGCCGTTGCCTCTCCTGAGTTTGACAGGGCAGCACTGCTGTGGGCCATGCGGACACAGAATATAAATCTTTTCTGGAAGGCTCTTTCACAATACCTCAGCACAGCATCTGACATAAATCTTCCCAAACATGTTCAGGAAGCTGTGATTCTTTACAGCAATCTGGAAAAGGAAGATCTGGGTATTCCGATTGACAAGTCCGTCAAAGACAGCTACGCTGTATTCAATGAGTATTTCCAACACGCAAGGTTCTCCTGTGAAGCCGAAATGCCGGCCTCAGTATGGTTCAAATTCGGGAATACCTACTACTATTATTATTATTTCATTCGTGGTCTTCAGACCTTCTGAATCTAGAATATGAAAAAAATTGCCCTATACCTATGTGTAATACTGTCAGTTGCAGCCTGCGCCGACAGTCCAAAAGGAAATTTGGTGAAAATAGGAGAAAGCGTCTGTATCTTCCCTGATTACAGCGAGGTCACCATTCCCCGTAACATCGCCCCCACAAACTTCGTTATTGACAACGATGCAGACGCATACCGCACCATATTGACAAACGGAGATGTTTCAGTAACAAAATCCGGCCGTAAAATATGTTTCGGCAGCAAAGACTGGAACAGACTCACAAACGGAACCGGGAATGCCATATCAGTTCAGATCCAATTGAAGAAAGGCGCCCAGTGGGGAGCTTTGGAACCTTTCAACATATATCTCAGCGACGATTCCATTGACCAGTATATAACATACCGCAGAATTCCTGTAGCCGTTGAATCATACGAAATACTTGACATGTGCCAACGCGACATCACGAATTTCAAGGAAAAGATCTTCTTTTCCAACACCATGGTACAGGATAACGAAAGCGGCACCTGCGTCAACTGCCATCACTGCGGCAATTACAGCGCAAGCAAAATGCAGTTTCACGTACGCCAGTTCAAAGGCGGCACGGTACTGGCCATTAACGGGGAACTCAGAAAGGTCAACATGAAGACCGATTCCACCATGTCGGCCGGAGTCTATCCTTCATGGCATCCGACGCACGACTACATTGCATACTCCAACAACAAGACACACCAGTCTGTCCACGCCATGAGTCATGACAAGCTTGAAGTCATTGACGAAGAGAATGACATTATTCTGTACAATATCAATGAAAATGCCGTAAGCCCCATTGAAACCGATTCAAGCGAGCTGGAATGTTTCCCTGCATGGAGCGCAGACGGACGCACCCTGTATTATGTTTCCGCCCATTATGAGGCCCCATTCGGACCGGAACGCAAGAGCAGGATATTCCTTGACCGCAAAAATCTCCATTTCAATCTGTATGCAAAGCCATTCAATCCGGACACCAGAACATGGGGGCCGCATTATCTGGTTTATGATGCCGAAGCGGCAGACAGCAGCATGACATGGCCACGTCTGTCACCTGACGGACGCTACATGATGACCTGCATCAGCACTCACGGCATTTTCCCAATAGACCAGATTGCATCAGATCTGTTCATATTCGATTTCAAGAACGGCACTGCCAGAAAAGCCACAGAAATAAACAGCCAATACGCCGAGAGTTACCATGTCTGGTCAAGCAACAGCAAATGGATAATGTGGAGTACCCGTCGTGAAGACGGCGTGCATACACGTCTTTACTTCAGCCACATTGATGAGAATGGAAACTTCTCCAAACCGTTCGCATTGCCACAGAAGAATCCGGAATTCAACAGAACCAACCTGTTCGCGTTCAATATTCCGGAATTCATGACCGAACCCATAGGCATCAGCGCCAGAGAATTCGCCGAATTCATATCTGAAAACGATGCCGTACCGGCCGCATTCGAATCAAAGCGCGAAACCGATGAATCAGGCGTTCTCATTACCACAGATTACAGAGTTGACGGCACGACCAGCGCATCGGCTATCGGCAAAGGTCAGGCATCCGAAGAAATGTACCTGCACTAAAAGTCAATCGGGATGAGAAAACTATTCATATTCATATTCATTTCATTTGCAGCCCCGCTTACTGCGGCGGCACAACAGGCAAAGGCAAAGGACAAGTTCATTCTGGTGATTGACGCCGGACACGGAGGGAAGGATCCGGGTGCTGTCAATGGAAAAAGCTACGAAAAGGACATCAATCTTGATGTTGCACTTGAGCTTGGCAGACTTATTGAAAAGGAATGTAAAGATGTGCAGGTCATATATACCCGTAAGACGGATGTATTTGTTGAATTGTACAAGCGTGCGGAAATAGCGAACAAGGCGAAAGCCAATCTATTCATATCAATTCACACCAATTCATCAAAATCCAAATCGGCCTATGGAGCCGAAACATATCTGCTGGGAGTTGAAGCAGACCGCACCAGCGCGAACCTGAATGCCGCCATTGCAGAGAACAACGCCGTCATATATGAAAGCGATTACGAGACCCGCTATGAAGGCTATGATCCTAACAGTCCGGAAAGCATGATCATTTTTGAATTCCTTCAGAATGAGTATCAGAGCGAAAGTCAGAAAATGGCCATTCTTGTCCAGAACCAGATGACAGGATTCGGAGGCCGGCCGGACCGTGGAGTCCACCAGGCCGGATATCTTGTCCTTTGGAAAAATGCCATGCCAAGCATATTGGTGGAATTGGGATTCATATCCAACACGGACGAATGCAGATATCTGTGCTCTACCGAAGGAAAAAACAAGATGGCAGAATGCCTGAAACGGGCTTTCGTATCTTATCTGGAAGACAGCCGCAAACAGGACAACAAAGCCAATATCGTCAATATCGTCGATAACGTCAATAACGTCAATAACGTCAATGACGGCAATGACGATCAGACAATATATCGCATCCAATTTATGACAAGCGGTTCCAGGCTTAAGGATAATGACAAAAGGTTTGATGGTCTGGAGCGGATATGGACATATTCAGAAGGTTCTCTAATCAAATACACCTGCTTTGGAGACACGGACCAGAATCAGGTTAAAGCCAAACTATCACAAGTCAGAAAAAAGTATCCGGATGCATTTATCGTCAAATTCAAGGGTGGTGAAAAAATAAAATGAATCAGGCATTCCCGCTGTATTCCATTTTAGATTTCGTCTAATTAGTGCCCTTGATAAGGCTTTAACATTTTAGAAAATAAAACACGTGTCCAACGGCACTGAATTAAAGGTCCAAGCATCTGGACAAACGTGGCATCACCAAGTTATCAACAGGTTAAATAACTGCTATTCAACAACTTGATAAAATGCAATAGGCTCTTTTCAACACAATTATAAAGATTATTCAAGTCGTTCAAAACCAATACATTATAAACCCTGACATTTCATCATTGATTTTGTGATTTTGTCAAATGAAATAAGATTTTCAATTTTGCAAACGCAAGTCGAAACAAACAAACGGAAGCATATTAGACACTCATGTCAGAAACTGAACTACAAAAGAAATGGGAGCTGTGCCTGGATTTCATCCGGGACAACGTTTCAAAGCCTGTCTTTGAAACGTGGTTCACAGTCATATCACCCGTTTCCATGATTCAGGGAGAACTGACACTTCAGGTTCCCAGCGCTTTCGTCTGCGAGTATCTGGAACAGAATTGTCTCGGAGTAATCAAATCCGCTCTGACAAAAATTTTCGGAGCCGGTACAAAGCTTGTCTATGAAATTGTAACAGACAAAAAGCATGGACTTTCACGCAGCGAAAGTTCCCAAGGTCTTGACAGCACCGCAATAAAGTCAGTACAGCATATTGACAACAAGGCTCCAAAAGAATCAGACGCCCCACTGGTACAGGATCTTGATCCGAATCTTGACTCAAACTACCGTTTTGAGAATTTTGTCGAAGGCTGCAGCAACAGACTGGCAAGAACGGCAGCAGAAAGCATCGCTCTCAATCCTGCGGGCACAGCTTTCAATCCTCTGTTCCTATACGGAGCATCCGGAGTAGGAAAGACGCACCTTGTCAATGCAATAGGTATGAAAGTGCGGGAGCTCCATCCTGAACTTAGAGTTCTCTATATTTCCGCTCATCTTTTCATGGTGCAGTACGTGGACTCGGTAAAGAACAATTCAACCAACGACTTCATACATTTCTACCAGACAATAGATGTTCTGATTATTGATGACATGCAGGAAATGGCCGGCCAGCCAAAGACACAGAACACATTCTTCCATATCTTCAACCATCTGCACCTTAACCACAAGCAGATTATCATGACCAGCGACCGTTCGCCCAAGGACATGAAGGATCTTGAAGAAAGGCTTGTAACCCGCTTCAAATGGGGTCTGGTAGCAGAACTGGAAAGGCCGGATGCCAAACTGCGAATAGATATTTTGAAAGAGAAGACCCGTCGCGACGGATTGAATTTCCCTATGCCGGTAATTGACTATCTTGCCAATGCCATAACGGACAATGTCCGTGATCTGGAAGGTGCGATAGTATCAATCATGGCACATTCCACAATTTACGGCCGCGATATTGACATTAATCTGGCACGTGCCGTCCTGGAACGCACCCAAATGTTTGAGCGCAAGCCCATAACCATTGACGATATAATCTCAAAGGTATGCGAATACTATTCCGTTTCACCTGAATCCATCCAATCAAAATCAAGGAAACACGAAATAGTTCAGGCGCGTCAGATAAGCATGTTCCTTGCTAACAAATATCTCGATTACTCCACATCAAAAATTGGAGCATACATTGGCAAGAGGGATCATGCGACAGTCCTTCATGCTTTTGGAATGGTCAGAGACCAGATTCAGATTGACAAGAATTTCAAGGCTGATATCGAGAACATTGAAAGCAGCCTTCGCTGTTAATTCCTTTTTGCCACAAGTTTGAACGACGAACTCACTGCAGCGGCTGCTACAGGGGGATTCACTTTACTGATCTTGACCGACAGAACTGCAATCTGTCCGAATGAGTCAAATATTCTGCGCGCGATTCTTCCGGCAACATGTTCCAGCAAATTGCTGGGAATCTGCATCTCCTCTTTTACAACACTGACAACAGAAGCATAATTGACAGTGCCTTCCAGATTGTCTGTTGCAACAGCCGTGTCCGCTCTGAGTTCCATATCAATGTCAACCAGATACCATGCCCCTACAACGCGTTCCTGCGGTTCTACGCCATGATAGGCATAGAACCGCAGTCCGTTGACAGATAATGTCTGCTGTAAAATCTCCATCTATCAGCCGCAACGTGAAGAACCGCAATTCTGGCAGATCAGGCAACCTTCCTGATATACAAGAGATTCGCTGCCGCATACAGAGCACTTTTCACCCTTTACAACAGTACCGTCAAGTACGTATTTCTTAAGGGCACGCTCAACGCCGTTCTTCCAGTTGTTGATATTCTCGCTTCCAAGATCAAGAGAAGCGATAAGCTTCATACAAAGGTCTATAGGCATCTGATAACGGAGGACACCCGATATAAGCTTTGCGTAATTCCAGTACTCCTTGTCAAACTTCTCGCTCAAGCCTTCAATGGTGACCTTGTATCCGCGTTTGTTGACAAACTGGAAGTCATAACGCTTGTTGCCGTCTTCGTCTATGTTCTTGATAATCCAGCCGCGTTCAACCGTCTTCGGTAATGCGATACCTTCTTCATCGTCCTGAAGACCGGTAAATATTTCGTAAGGACGGCCATTCAGTATTCCAACGAAGGCAACCCACTTTTCCTTGTTGTTCTGGAAGCGCACCACATCGGCTTCAAGAATACGCGGACGGGTCTCAACCACTTCACGTGGATGACAGTCACCCGGAGCCATGAGCGGTTCCTTGGTATCCTTCTTTGCCACATCCTTCTTTTCTCCCTTGACATCAACCAGGACACCGTCACGTGAGCCTTCTCTATATACGGTACAGCCCTTGCAACCGCTTCTCCAGGCCTCAACATACAGCTCGCCTACAAGTTCCTCGCTGACATCGGCCGGCAAATTGATTGTCACACTGATTGAGTGATCAACCCATTTCTGCAGACGGCCCTGCATTCTGACCTTGTTAAGCCAATCCACATCCTGTGCGGTGGCCTTATAATAAGGTGAGCGGGCAACCATGTCATCAATCTCCTCGGGAGTGAACTTCTGCGACGGATCAATGCCGTTAGCCTTCATCCAGTCCACGAACTTGTGGTGGAATACCACAAACTCTTCAAATGCATCGCCATTTTCATCGGTGAAAGTCACGTTGGCATTTTCGTCTTCACGGTTCACCTTACGACGGCGCTTGTAAACGGGCATGAATACAGGTTCCAGGCCCGATGTAGTCTGCGTCATAAGACTTACAGTACCTGTAGGAGCTATGGTAAGACATGCAATATTGCGGCGGCCGTATTTCTTCATGTCTTCATAGAGCTTGGCATCAGCTTCCTTCAGACGCAGTATGAACGGATTGTTCTGCTCACGCTTCCAGTCAAACACTTCGAATGCGCCACGCTCCTTAGCCATATTGACCGATGAACGGTATGCTTCAAGAGCCAAGGTACGCTGAACCTTTTCGGCGAACTCAGTAGCTTCCTCGGTACCATAGCGCAAGCCCATTGCTGCCAGCATATCGCCTTCGGCTGTTATACCCACACCGGTACGGCGGCCCATAAGGCTCTTGCGCATGATCTTTTCCCACAGACGCTTTTCGGTAAATTTTGTCTCATCATTTTCCGGATCACTTTCAATCTTGGCCTGAATCATGTCAATCTTCTCAATCTCCAGATCAATGATGTCGTCCATGATACGCTGTGCCACTGCCACATGCTGCTTGAAAAGATCAAAATCAAAGCTGGCCTTTGCAGTGAACGGATTTCTGACGTACGAGAACAGATTTATGGCAAGCAGTCGGCAGCTGTCGTATGGGCAGAGCGGAATCTCACCACACGGGTTGGTACTTACAGTACGGAAGCCCAGATCGGCATAGCAGTCAGGAACAGACTCGCGAAGTATGGTATCCCAGAACAGTACACCCGGTTCAGCGCTTTTCCAGGCATTGTGAACAATCTTCTTCCAAAGCTGTGAAGCATCCACATCACGTGTGAACTTCGGATCTTTTGAATCAATCGGATAAGTCTGCACGTATGTTTTTCCTTCAATTGCCGACTTCATGAATTCATCGTCAATCTTGACCGATACGTTTGCGCCGGTAACCTTACCACTGGTCATCTTCGCATCGATGAAAGACTCGGAATCAGGATGTTTGATTGAAACGCTCAGCATCAGCGCGCCACGGCGTCCGTCCTGTGCCACCTCACGGGTTGAGTTTGAGAAACGTTCCATGAATGGAACCAGGCCGGTCGATGTCAAAGCCGAATTCTTGACAGGAGATCCTTTCGGACGTATATGTGACAGATCATGGCCAACACCGCCACGACGTTTCATAAGCTGCACCTGTTCCTCGTCAGTCTTCATGATGGCACCATACGAGTCAGATGAACCTTCATCATTACCTATGACGAAACAGTTTGAAAGAGAAGCAATCTGATAGTTATTGCCGATGCCGGTCATAGGGCTGCCCTGAGGCACAATATACTTGAAACCGGACAGAAGTTCATGCAGTTTGCCGGCATCCATCGGATTGGAATACTTCTTTTCAATACGCGCAATCTCGTTGGCTATTCTCCAATGCATGTCATCAGGAGTCTTCTCGTAGATATTGCCGAACGAGTCCTTAACCGCATACTTGTTTACCCAGACTTTGGCTGCCAGTTCATCGCCGCCAAAGTAATCTACCGAAGCCTTGAAAGCTTCATCAAAAGAATAGGTCTGTTTTTTCTCACTCATATTATATTGTCTTTTCTGATTATGCAGTCATCGCAGCCGAAGCCGGTTGCAAATGTATCAATCATTTTGAATAGACAATATCATTCAGTGAAGAAAGTTTTCAACAGGGCAGAAAAGCAAGTTTTCCAATTTAACAATACATAACGCTGATATACTGCGTTTTGCGTTTTTTCTTACATCGAAAAGTTTTCCGTTTCAGAAATTCAAACAGGAAAATCACTCCATGTAATAGACTCTTTTGACACGTGTGGACACACCGGTAAGTATCTCGTATGGTATAGTTTCAAGTATATCCGAAAGCACGCTGACCGGAAGTTCCGGACCGAATATCTGTACGGAATCACCCTCCTGGCAATCAATGTCGGTCACATCAATCATACACACATCCATGCAGATGTTTCCAACATATCTGGCCTTCTGCCCATTTACAATGCAATAGGCATGTCCCTGTCCCAGATGGCGGTCAAGTCCGTCGGCATAGCCTATAGGTATGGCGGCAATGCGTGATGTCCTTTCTATGTGTCCCTTACGGCTGTATCCGACAGTCTCGCCCGGTTCAAGCGTGCGAATCTGCAATATTGTGGTTTTCAGTGTGCTTACTGTTGACAGCCGGCTGTTGTCAATAGGATTTATGCCGTAAAGCCCCAAACCGAGTCTGACCATATCGAAATGATACTGAGGATAACGCTCAATGCCTGCCGAATTGCAGATATGCCTTATGATATGATGTTTGAAGGCAGCTTGAAGAGTGTCTGCAGCCTGGATGAAACGTTCCATCTGCAATCTGGTGAAATCGTCGAATTGCGCTGAATCACTGCCTACAAAATGAGAGAACACCGAGCAAGGAATGACCGCCGTCTGACGCTGCAGACGTTCAACCAGAGCCGGCATGTCCTGAGGCTGGAAACCAAGCCGGTGCATACCGGTGTCAATTTTGACATGAATCGGGAAATTGGTTATTCCGCTGTGTTCGGCAGCGCGAATAATGGCCTCAAGCAGCTGGAAACTGTAAACCTCGGGTTCAAGCTTATGTTCGAAAAGCGTTCCGAATGATGTGCGTTCGGGATTCATGACAATAATACCCGTTGCTATTCCGGCGCGACGCAGTTCAGCACCTTCGTCAGCTACAGCCACAGCCAGGAAATCCACATGCCGTTCCTGCAAAGTGCGGGCAACTTCAATCGCTCCTGCTCCGTATGCCGAAGCCTTCACCATGCAGACTATGCGGGTTTCAGGTTTAAGCATGGAACGGTAATGCTCAAGATTGTCGGCCAATGCCTGAAGATTGACCTCGAGAATTGTCTCATGCACTTTCAGTTCCAGACGCTCTACAATCTTTTCAAACTGGAACACACGCGCACCCTTGACAAGCACCATCTGCGAGCGCAACCTTCCCGGAATATCCGATTTCAGGAATTCCCCGGTAGTTGCAAAGAAATGCTTTTCCGGTACACCAAACTGTTTTTCAGCCGACATGATATCCTGGCCGATGCCTATCAGATGTTCAATACCTCTTGACTCCACCAGCCTGGCCACCTTTCTGTAAAGTTCGGCCGATGACCAGCCGGACTGGAGAATATCCGACAATATGAGTGTCTTGCCAAGTTTCTTGCCTTCCCCGCGACGCGCCATGAAATCAAGGGCAATGCCAAGCGAGGAAAGGTCGCTGTTATAACTGTCATTGATGATGGTACATCCATGATTGCCGTCTTTGACCTCCAGTCTCATGGCCAGAGGTTCCAGCTTTGCCATACGTTCGGCAATGACCTGCGGCGGTATCATCAGATACACGCACACCGCAAGACAGTGCAATGAATTCTCTATGGATGCCTGATCGGTGAAAGGAATGGTATAGCTGCCTTCTATTCCAATGTAACGGTACCTGACGGTTGTCTTTTCGGAATCGGTCTCCACTCCCGATATGAACAGAGGCTTTTCATGATTGACTCTGGACCATGCTATTTCACGTGCCGTAATCACGCTCTTGTTCACGCAATCCTGAATCAGAGTATTGTCACTGTCGTAAATTATGACATCACAGTCCTTGAACAGTTTCAGTTTCTCAATGCATTTTTCCTGAAGCGACTGGAAATTCTTCTGATGGGCCTGGCCTATGTTGGAAAGCACGCCTATTGTGGGCCGTATCATTTTCCAGAGTTTGCCCATTTCGTCCTTTTTTGAGATTCCGGCCTCAAAAAAACCAATCTCCGTCTGCTGATTGAGCAGCCATACTGACAACGGCACACCTATCTGGGAATTGTAGCTTCTGGGAGAGCGCGCCACCGTCTTGTCGGGTTCAATCAGCTGGTACAGCCATTCCTTTATGACCGTCTTGCCGTTGCTGCCGGTAATGCCGACAACCGGAATATCAAAGCGTTCACGATGACGTGCGGCAAGAGTCTGCAAAGCGGCAAGAGTATCCTTGACCAGCAGGAAATTGCAATCCGGATATTCTTCCATGGTCTGCGGCAGACTGCTGACCACAAAATTACGGACACCCCTGTCAAAAAGACTCCTTACGTAATCATGTCCGTCATTACGCTGTCCCTTCAGTGCGAAAAACAGCGTTTCAGATGGAAAACACAGGGAACGGCTGTCCGTAAGCAGCCATGCAATGGTTGAACGGCAGAAGCCATGTCTCTCGGCGCCTATCATTGCCGATATCTCATCAATGTAATATGTCATGAAACCGCGCTTTTAAATTAAGCATCCAAAATTAACCAAATTATTATAGAAATTGCATACCTTTGGAAGATTTACACACGCATTATAAAAATAACCCGGCTTATGAACAAGAACAATACGCAATGCTCTGCAATGAGCGGTTTCCGGTGGACAATGGTTGCTTTGCTTTTCGTTGCGACCACAATCAATTACATGGACCGTCAGGTTCTGTCACTGACATGGAAAGACTTCATTTCACAGGATTTCTCATGGACAGACAGCCAATACGGAACAATCACCGGATGTTTCTCAATTTTCTATGCCGTAGCATGTCTGTTCGCAGGCAAGTTCATAGACTGGCTGGGAACACGTAAAGGTTATCTCTGGTCCATCTTCATCTGGTCGGCCGGAGCGTGTCTGCATGCCGCCTGCGGATGGGGCGCAATCAAATTCGGGAACGCATTGGGGCTCGTAATATCGACCGCATCGGTCTATATGTTCATATTCTGCCGCATGGTGCTGGCAATCGGCGAATCGGGCAACTTCCCCGCCGCCATCAAAGTCACTGCAGAGTACTTCCCGAAAAAAGACCGTGCATTTGCCACATCCATATTCAATTCGGGAGCGTCGATAGGAGCACTTGTCGCACCGGCAACCATACCGCTTCTGGCATCCAGATGGGGATGGGAAATGGCATTCATCATTATAGGTGCGCTGGGCTTCGTATGGATGTTCTTCTGGTTCGGTCTGTATCAGAGACCCGAAAAGTCAAGCCACGTCAATGCGGCCGAGCTTGAATACATTCGCCAGGATGACATTCAGGGAACTGCTGTAACTGCAGCCGACGCTACGGAAACCGAAGAAAAGAGCATTCCTTTCCTGAAATGCTTCTCATTCCGTCAGACCTGGGCTTTCATTTGCGGCAAATTCTTCACCGACGGCGTATGGTGGTTCTTCCTGTTCTGGGCACCGGCCTATTTCTCAGACCAGTACGGCTACCGTTCCGACTCGAAGGAAGCCATCATGCTCATTTCAGTCCTGTACCTGATAGTGACAGTCATCAGCATAGGCGGAGGTTACCTGCCCAAGTATTTTGTCGAGAAAAAAGGAATGGAACCGTATCCGGGACGAATGAAAGCCATGCTCATTTTCGCATTCTTCCCTCTGCTTGCACTGTTCGCACAGCCGCTGGGACGATTCAGCGCATGGTACCCGGCCATCATCATCGGTCTGGCAGGCGCAGGTCATCAGGCATGGTCGGCCAACCTGTATTCAACTATCGGTGACATGTTCCCCAAATCGACCATCGGCACCATCACAGGAGTCGGAACAACAATGGGAGGACTGGCATCGTTCCTCATCAACAAAGGCGCCGGCATACTTTTCACAAAAAGCGCAGCCATGGGAGCCGGCTTCACATTTATGGGATTTGAAGGAAAAGAAGCCGGATACATGATAGTATTCTGCATTTGTGCAGTAGCATATCTGTTCGGATGGATTGTCATGAAGATTCTTGTTCCAAAATACAAGCCGATTGAACTTGACTGACATTCCGACCGAAAACACCAATATGAGACTTCTAGACACCATAGATTCACCGGCCGATCTGAAGAAGCTTGACCAGTCCTGTCTGCCACAAGTCTGCAATGAGTTGAGGCAGATGATAATAGACGAGTTGTCGCACAACCCCGGTCATTTCGGGTCCAGCCTCGGTACGGTCGAACTGACAGTTGCACTTCATTATGTCTTCAACACGCCCTACGACCGCATAGTCTGGGACGTCGGCCATCAGGCATACGGGCATAAGATACTGACTGGCAGAAGGGACAATTTCCACACCAACCGCAAGTTGGGTGGCCTGAAGCCGTTCCCGTCGCCCGAAGAAAGCGAATATGACAGCTTTACGGCCGGGCATGCGTCCAACTCGATTTCCGCAGCCCTCGGTATGGCTGTCGCATCGAAACGCAGCGGCAATCCTGACCGCAGGGTGGTAGCTGTCATTGGAGACGGTGCCATGAGCGGAGGTCTTGCCTTCGAAGGCATCAACAACGCATCGGTCACCGGCAACGACCTGCTCATAATATTGAACGACAACAATATGAGCATATCAAAAAGCGTCGGAGGCATGCGCAGTTATCTGACCCACCTGCAGACATCGCGTCCATACAACACGTTCCGTTATCTGACATCGAAAGTCCTGTACAGGCTTGGACTGATGAACGATGAACGCAGACGCCGGATAATCAGACGCAACAACCGCTTCAAGATGAATGTCGTAAGACAGAACAACATCTTTGAAGGCATGGACCTGCGCTATTTCGGACCTGTTGACGGACATAACGTCCAGAATCTGGTACGTATCCTCTCCAATATAAAGAACATGCACGGCCCGAAACTGCTGCACATCATAACGGTAAAGGGCAAGGGATTCGAACCGGCCGAAAAGGATTCCGAAATCTGGCATGCACCGGGTATGTTCGACAAGGAGACCGGCCTGAGAATACAGCGCAACGCAGAGGGACAGCCGCCGCTTTTCCAGGACGTCTTCGGAGAAACGCTGCTCGAGCTCATGAAGGAGAACAGCCGCATTGTAGGTGTCACGCCGGCAATGCCCATAGGATGCAGCATGGACATACCCATGAAACAGTTCCCTGACCGATGCTTTGACGTAGGAATAGCAGAAGGCCACGCCGTCACATTCTCCGGCGGACTTGCATCGCAGGGCATGCAGCCGTTCTGCAACATCTATTCGTCATTCCTGCAGCGCGCATTCGACAACGTAATTCATGATGTTGCCATACAGAAGCTTGGAGTAGTGTTGTGTCTGGACCGTGCCGGACTGGTCGGTGAAGACGGCCCTACGCATCACGGAGCCTTTGACATGGCCTTTCTAAGGCCCATCCCCAACCTGACCATAGCGTCGCCGTTCGACGAAATAGAACTGCGCAACCTCATGTACACCGCCCAGCTTCCGGGACAGGGACCGTTCGTCATCAGATATCCACGCGGAAGAGGTGTAATTGCAGACTGGCGCAAACCCATGCAGCCCGTTGTTGTAGGTACAGGACGCACCATCAAGAGCGGGACCGATGTCGCCGTGCTCTCAATCGGCCCTATAGGCAACATCGCAATGGAGGCAATCAGCATCTGGGAGAAAAAGACAGGACTTACCGCATCGCTCTATGACATGCGGTTCCTGAAACCTTTGGATGAGAACATACTGGAGCATGTGGCCAATTGTTTTGACCGCATCATCACAATAGAGAACGGTTGCCTTGAAGGTGGTCTTGGAAGCGCTGTTCTGGAATACATGTCCGATCACGGACACGCCCCGCATGTAATCCGCCTTGGTCTGCCTGACCGTTTCGTGGAACACGGTAACGTGCAGCAGCTCATGCAGATATGCGGAATTGACAGGGATTCTGTTGTCAAAGCGCTTGACAACATAATGAAAACAGTGGAATCATGAAGATAGTCATAGCAGGAGCAGGAAACGTAGGAACACATCTGGCGAAACTTCTTTCCGTTGAAAGTCAGGACATTGTCCTTATTGATGACTGCGAAGAAAGACTCGGACAGATGGGGTCGAGTTTTGATCTGCTCACCATCCAGGAATCTCCCGTCTCAATTGACGGACTTAGAGAAGCCGGCACCGGAAGTGCCGATCTGTTTGTGGCAGTCACTCCCGAAGAGAGCACCAATCTGATTTCATGCCAGATAGCACATTCTCTCGGAGCCAAGAAGACATTGGCACGAATAGACAATGGAGAATACCTGAATCCCAAAAACATGGATTTCTTTCACAAGACAGGTATCGACTCGCTGATCTATCCGGAGCTGCTGGCCGCGCAGGAAATAGTCAACGGTCTGAAGGTCAGCTGGATACGTCAGTGGTGGGAATTTGCGGGAGGCCTTCTGGTACTCATGGGCATCAAAATCAGGCTTGGAGCTGAAATTCTTGACAAGCCACTGCATGAACTCGGCCCCGGGCAGCCATTCCACATTGTGGCAATCATGCGCGAAGGAAACACCATCATTCCGAGCGGCAACGACATGATACTGGCCGGTGACCTGGTGTATTTCATGACCATGAAAAAGGAAATCAGATACATACAGCGCATTGCCGGAAAACAGCAGCTGCCCGATGTCAGAGATGTCATCATCATGGGAGGCAGCCGCATTGCAGTGCGCGCAGCCCATCTCATTCCCGACCATATCAATCTGAAGATAATTGAAAGCGACATGGCACAATGTCACAGACTGACAGAACTCGTTGACGGACGTGCCCTTATAATAAACGGAGACGGACGCGACCCGAGCCTTCTGATGAGCGAAGGAATATCGCACACCGAAGCCTTTGTCGCCCTGACCGACAATTCAGAAACCAACATACTGGCATGTCTGGCAGCCAAACGCTTCGGAGTCACGAAAACCATTGCCGAAGTTGAGAACGTTGACTACATCAACATGGCCGAGCGTCTTGATATCGGTACAGTCATCAACAAGAAGAAGATAGCAGCCAGCCACATCTATCAGATGATGCTCGATGCCGATGTCACCAATGTCAAGAGTCTGACCTTCGCCAATGCCGACGTTGCGGAATTCAATGTCAAGGAAGGAGCACGCGTAACCCGTTGTGCGGTCAAGGACATCAGCCTTCCGCGCGGAGTCACCATTGGCGGTCTTATCAGAAACAGCCAGGGTCTCATGGTTGACGGCAATACGCGGATTGAGCCGGGTGACCATGTGGTCGTTTTCTGTCTTGAAGGAATGATCAAATCTGTAGAAAGGTATTTCAATTGATACACCCCAGAATCATAAGCAGAATTATCGGCAAGCTGCTTCTCATTGAAGCGGGCATAATGTTCCTGTGCGGAATCATCCCCATTGTCATGTCACAGAATGACCTGTTCGGTTTTCTTGCGGCATCGCTTGTTGCCGCCGTATCCGGTATGGCTTGTCTGCTGGCCGGCAAGAAATCGCGTTACTACCAGGAGCTGATGACCAGACGCGACGGATACATAATAGTTGCCATCTGCTGGGTGATATTCTCGCTGTTCGGCTGCCTGCCGTACTTCTTCAGCGGATATATACCATCATTCACAGACGCTTATTTCGAGACCATGTCAGGCTTCACCACCACAGGATCGACCATAGTGCCTGACATAGAATCATTCCCGAACGGACTGCTCTTCTGGAGAAGCCTCACTCAATGGATTGGCGGTTTGGGCATAGTGTTCTTCACTGTAGCTGTGCTGCCTGTATTCGGCATGGGCGAAGTCCAGCTGTTCGCCGCCGAGGCCACAGGGCCCACGCGCAACAAGCTGCATCCCAGAATAAGCATAAGCGGCCGATGGATTCTCTCCGTATATCTTGTCATAACCGCAGGATGTGCGGTATGTCTCAAATTGTGCGGAATGGGACTGTTCGACAGCATAAACCATGCTCTCTGTACGGCGGCAACCGGTGGTTTCTCCACACGCAACGCAAGTATAGCCTATTACGCTTCGCCGGCCATTGAATACGTCATTACCATCTTCATGTTCATTTCCGGCATCAACTACGGGCTGCTGTTCTTCGCCACGGTAAAAGGACGTGTCGGGAAACTGATATTCGATACCGAATTCCACTGGTATCTTGGCATTACTGCGCTGTTCACGTTCGTAGTGGCCATGTGTCTGCTCTTTTCAGGCCAATATGAGCTGGCCGATTCCATCCGCAACGCCCTGTTCCATGTCACAGCCATCATCACCACAACCGGATTCACCACGACCGATTACACGGCATGGCCGCCGGTAATATGGATGATTCTGGGGCTCGGACTGTATTTCGGAGGCTGCGCCGGTTCAACTTCGGGAGGTGTGAAATCAATCAGAATTGCAATCCTTTGCAAGTCAATGCGCAATGAAATTGACCGCATTCTTCACCCGAACGCAGTGCTGCCGGTCAGAATCAACGGGAAAGTCATACCTCCTCAGGCAAGACAGAGCGTTCTGACGTTCTGCATATTCTTTCTGGCATTGGTATTCTTCGGATGGTTCTTCTACATTGCAATAGGGCTGGACATCACCGATGCCTACGGTACATCAATATCCTGCCTGAGCAATGTCGGACTTACAATAGGATATCACGGATGCAATATTCCGTGGGACCACATGCCTACCATAGGCAAATGGTTCTCAACCCTGCTCATGCTGGTCGGACGACTCGAGGTCTTTGCCGTCCTGCTGCTTTTCACCCCCTCTTTCTGGAAGCATTACTAAAAGATTGCGTATATCCTGGCTCATGCGGCCGTACATGGGGCAGTCACGATAATGGGTGTTCTTCCTCAACGCCTCCAGAATATCCATCTGGCTGTGTCTGTATGCACTTATCTCATTCTGATACTGCTGCTGATGCACAGCAAGCTTGCGGATTTCATTCTCACGTTCCTGCCGAAGGCTCTGGCAAATAGGATCAAGCAGTTTCAGAACCACATTCTCAACCAGATGATGTCCCTGCATGAACAGATAGCAGTTGGAATCCGTAACACCTCTGAAGACCAGTTCCTTCTTCAAATCCTCAACCTGCTCTACTGCAAACTGATATTTCTGTGAGAGCGACTCCACCCTGCGTCCCACTCTATCGGCAAGCGAGCGTATCATAGCCGAAGGGCGTCTCAAATCGACATTACCAAGCCTGGTGTCGATGTTCAGTTCCTGCATGCTGTACTCCGAATGCCTACGGCTCCTGTAGAACCAGACGCTCCAGACAAAGACAGGCCACACCGCCCTTGAATACTCGGTCATGAACGCCTCTATGTCTATGGGCCTGCGGTCGTTCAGCGTGCACTGCACACATATCTGATACAGGCTTTTTGCCCAGCACTGATAATTTTCAATGGCGTATGTATATGTCTGGATAACATAAGGACTGCCATTTACGAGACGTGACGTGGGAGTAATGTCATCCATCAGCCAGTCATAATCGCTGTCAACACAGGCTATCATATGGGAGCCGAGCGCATCGGCCCCAAATACGGAATTAAGTGCAGGCTTCTTGCCTTTCGTAAGACCGCCTTTAGTTGGCAGCATTATCTGGAAATGGTATTCAGGGCTTTCAAATTCGTCCAGCAGCAGACGCCAGAACGAGACATCGTCATAACTCTCCACGTACGCGACAATGCGTCCGCGGCGGTTTCCCGGAAGCAGACGGTCGGCCGCCTGCATATAGCGGGAGTTGACGTTGTCAGTAAGACGCTTCATTACTTCAGGGTAATGTCATCAACATCAAAGACACAATCCATCCAACCGTCCATAATCAGTGCCGGCGAATGTGTTGTCATGATTATCTGCGCGTTAGGATTGAGGCTGCGCACACGGTCAATCAACTGCTGCTGCCATTCAATATGAAGTGAAATCTCAGGTTCATCCATAAGCAGGATGCTTGGCTGCATATCCTGAACCAGCACGGTAAGCATAATGACCAGAAGCTGTTTCTCACCCGACGACAGAGTGTAAGGCAGCAATGTCTGACCGAACTGGTCAAACAGTATCTCGTTGCTGGTGCGGACAATTTTCTTTCCGGTATCATGGAAGAGTTCATCCATGCTGTCCATGAACGCAGTCCTGGGCCTTGACACAGCCTGAGCCAGAACCATGCTTTCAGGAGTGCCCTGAGTCAGAAGTTCAATGGTCCTGTTGCCTATGTTGACCTGATAGTCCAGATAGCGGCGCTGCAGTTTGTAAAGCTGCCAGTCCAGTTCCGATACCACATTGCTGTCTGACATCTTTTCCAACAGGTTGGAATGCATGAGCGGACGGTCAATGCTGCGTATCACATCGTAACTGAACTTGCTTGCTCCAGCTGGTGCGAACTCAATGCTGACACCCTCAGAAGTCCCGCCGCTCACGCCGGAAAGGGCATCCAGTGCGGCAACAGTACGGTTCAGAATGGTACTCTTTCCGGTTCCATTGACTCCACTCAGAATATTGACATCGGGCCTGAGGTTCCAGACAATGTGCTTTCGTCCCCACAGGGAGTTGATTTCAATCCGACTTATACCGGTTGCAATATTGTTCTCCATATGCTTATGGTGAATTGGTTATCCTATTTCAAGTCCGTCAAGAAGCTTCAGGTAAGCCGGTACAGCCGCCTCAAGTTCAGACAGACATATGTATTCGCCTGCAGTATGCGAACGGGCAGAGTCTCCTGGACCCATTTTGAACGATGGGCACGCCAGCACAGCCTGATCCGAAAGAGTCGGCGACCCATACGGTTCCAGGCCGAGAGACAAAGCCTTGCGTACAATGGGGTGTCCGGGATTGAGTCTTGACGAATTCAGATTGAACGAACGCGCCCTGACAAGACACCATTCCGGAAGATTCTCCTGAACAAGATCGAATATCTGTTTGTTGGAATACATCTCATTGCTGCGCACATCGGCAGTGAAAGTGCAGGTATCGGGAATCACATTGTGCTGGGTTCCCGCATTCACCATCGTCACGGTCATCTTGACAGGTCCAAGGAAAGGAGACACACTTTCAAACTTGAAATCACGGAGCATAGATATCACATCCATTGCACGGTACAGGGCATTGACACCCTCTTCACGTGCAGCATGTCCGGCCTTGCCCTGAGCCGTGAAATCAAGTACCATGAGACCTTTCTCGGCAATGGCAGGCTGCATGCCTGTAGGTTCACCTATCAGGGCCACAGCAATCTGCGGCAAGTGGGAAAGCACCAGTTTCATGCCACCGTCACCGTTCACCTCTTCCTGGCAGGTGGCAAGAAAGATGGGATTGTATTTCTGCTCTTTGCTGTCAAGCTCATAAAATGTATGAAGCAGCGATACAAGGCTTGCACCGGCATCGTTACTGCCAAGTCCTATAAGTCTGCCGTCCTCCTCAACAGGCTGATAAGGATCAGTCTGCCAGCCCGCCACAGGCTTCACGGTATCCATATGGCTGTTCAACAGCAGATTAGGCTTTGAGGCATCATAGTTATGGCCCCTGGCCATCAGATTCAGACCTATCTGCTTCGGTTCATACCCGTGCGCCCGCAAATCGGCCAGGAGTATCTGAGAGACCTCCTGTTCGTTACGTGTAACCGACGGATGTGAAATCAGATTCTTGAGAAGCTCAAGCGACTCTTCATAATGCTCTTTCAAACTGGCCATAAGAACTAGGGAATAAGAAGTGATGAATCGCCATAGCTGAGAAACCTGAAGTCATTGGCCAAGGCGTAATTGTAGATTTTTCTCCAGTCTCCGTTAACGAATGCCGATACCAGCAGCAGAAGTGTGCTTTGCGGCTGATGGAAATTCGTTATCATTCTGCGCACAATATGGTATTTGTAACCTGGTGCAATGATTATCTGCGTACTGGTCTTAAGCACGTCAAGTCCGTGTCTGTACAGATAATCCAGAATATTCTGCATAGACCTGGCCGGAGTTATCTGCTCCAGGTCTGTATCATACGGAATCCACTGCGGCACATGCATATCCTCTTCCGTCGCATCGGGATGCGTTCCAAGGTATATGCCTATATAGTACAGGCTCTCCAACGTGCGCACGCTGGTGGTGCCTACGGCTATGGCCTGGCAGTCATGAGCCAGAAGCTTTTCTATTGTACTGCGCCTGACCGCAATGAATTCAGTGTGCATCTCATGCCCGGCAATCTCTTCGCTCTTGACAGGGCGGAACGTGCCGGCTCCAACGTGAAGAGTCACCTCCTCGCGGTCTATGCCATGATCATCCAGATCCTTCAGTACCCTTTCGGTAAAGTGCAGACCGGCAGTAGGTGCGGCAACACTGCCCTTTATCTTTGAATAGACGGTCTGGTATGTGGTCTTGTCGCTTTCCTGTGACTCACGGTTCAGGTACGGAGGAATCGGTATCTCGCCGACAGCCTCAAGCAGTTGTGCAAAACTCACTCCACCGTCCCATCTGAAATCAACCCTGTGGCTTGTGCCGTGAACCGGGCCACGGCTTGCCTTCAGTGTAATGGTCCTGCCGTCAATCACAACTGTAGTGCTCAAAGTCACCACATCGGCCTTCCAGCGCTTCAGATTGCCTATCAGGCAGTACCAGCTGCAACGCTCGGTCTGTGTGAACATAAGCTGGTAATCGCTTGGTGCAGCAGGCTCAAGAAGAAACACCTCAATCAGGGCTCCTGTCGATTTCGGTCCGCCACAGGCCGGTTTGTTGAAATGCAGACGCGCCTGAATCACCTTGGTATTGTTGAATACCATCAGAGCATCCTGAGGCAGATACGAAGACAGATGTGTGAACACATCATGTGACACCGTGCCATGATTGTAGACAAGGAGTTTGGACGAATCACGTTCAGGAAGCGGGAATTTGGCTATGCGTTCATCAGGCAGATTGTACGCAAAGTCCGCTATTTTTATATGTTTGACATCTTCAGAACTGTTCATGCTGTAAAGTTAGTCATTTTCCTGTTTTATTCTAACTATGTTGCAATTGCCAGCGTCATCACGCTGATACTGACATTGTGATTGGCTTCATACATAGCATTTATCACAGAGCAGAGTGTGGCTCCGGTGGTCATGACATCGTCAACCAGAAGCACATGCTTTCCGGTAAGACGTTCCGGCTGCAGGACACGGTACAGCCCGCTTGCGTTTTTCCAACGTTGGAACCGCCCCAGCCCGGCCTGACGCGCCTTACCCTTTCCTCTTGCCAGCAGATCCTCATATACCGGCAGGCCGGTAACCTGCCTTATTCCGTATGCAATATATGAACTCTGGTTGTAACCGCGGTGTCTGAGTCTGCGTCTTGAAAGCGGCACAGGTACAATCATGTCAATGCCGTCAAAGAAACCCCTGGCAGCAAGTCTTTCGGCACCGATTCCTGCCAGCCATGTCCCCACATCGGGGTGCGAGTAATATTTCAGATGATACAGAATCTTACGGTAATTGCTGTCCTTGTCATACTGTATGACCGATGCTGCCCTGACCACAGACTTTTCAGACAGGAGCACACGCTCGGCAGGACTGAAACCGGTCTGCGGATTCCATTCCATAAAAGGCATAAGGGCAAAACAATTCAGACAAAGATGTTCCTCGCCTGTTGCAAGACGTTTGCCGCAAACTTTGCAGTAACGCGGAAGAATGAAATCAACAATACTGCGGAACAGCCTCATAAGACATCGTCAATAGTATCAGAAGTATCGCAATCGTTACCGCCTGCAAGAAATTTGCGGGCCAGTTCCGGTTCAAAACCACGCGAGGCAACACTTTTCAGTGTCTTCATATTCCTGGCATACTGTGTCGGAGCTTTTGCCTGCCGGTAGCATGACTTCACCACCTGCTTCATGACTTCCAGATATGTTTCCATGTCTATGCCCTCAAGAGCCTCGGCAACCAAGGCCTGATCTATCCGCTTCATCTTCAGAGCCAGCCCTATCTTACGGCGCCCCCAATGTGCAAAACGCAGTTTGTCACTGACAAACGCCTCTGCATACCTTGATTCGTTTATGAAACCGTCCTTCTGCAAGCTCTCCAGAATACCGTCAATGCCGGCAGCCGGCACATTGTGGCGTTCAAGCATGGAACGTACCTCACTGCAGCAATGTTCAGCACCGGCACAATATGCCTGGGCGCGCACCAACCCCATTTTATCGTCCCATTCCCTGGTTTCCATATCATCTTGACAGAATTGCGCTCATCATGCGTTTCTTTCCGAAAATATCTTTTTTCGTCTCAACGTCAGCATACCCCATCGACTTGAGCATGTCGGTCATATCGGTTGCAAATATGGGGTTTATCTCAAAGAAAAGACGGCCGCCATCAGACAACGCGTCAAGTCCGAAAGCCGCTATCGCCCTGTAGAACAGCAGCGGATCACTGTCAGGGACAAACAATGCCAGTTCGGGTTCGAAATCAAGCACATTCCTGTCCATAGCGTTCTTTTCCTGACATGTCACGTATGGCGGATTGCTGACTATGACATCAAAGTTGAAATCACGGCCTGATGCGGCCAATATGTCATGCTTCTCGAAAACAGCCTTTACTCCATTTGCCGCAGCATTGCGGGCCGATGTCTCCAATGCCACATCGCTGACATCCCAGCCGGTAATTTTCCAGCCGGGCAATTCCGATGCAAGCGTCACCGAAATGCATCCGCTTCCGCAGCCTACATCAAGCAGCCTGCCGCTTTCGGCCCTGCATGCGGTCAGAGCCCACTCAACAAGCTCGGCGGTCTCAGGTCTCGGTATCAGCACCCCCGGACCTACACTGAACGTCAGTCCGCAGAACGATGCGTTGCCAAGCACATACTGCAACGGTTCGCCGCCTTTCAGGCGCGCCAGAGCTGCATCCAGCCGTGACTCCCTTTCAGAGTCAGCGGCAAGTTTTTCCTTTAGCCAGAAATCTGTCTGTGAAATGCCAAGAAGTTCAAGGCACAACGCCTTGCACACCGTATCCAGTTCCGAACCGGTATAGACACCGTCCAGTTCTGTTCTTATGTGTTCAAGCGTAGCCTGCATTACAGACCTGCCTCATTCGGTTATTGCCGTCTCAAGAGCCACCTCCATCATGTTGGTGAAACTTGACTGGCGCTGCTCTACAGTGGCAAATTCCTTTCTGACAAGCTGGTCCGATATAGTACAGATTGTCAAAGCCTTCTTTCCTGCTGCAGCAGCGTTGATGTACAGGCCGGCCGCCTCCATCTCGACAGCTTTGACACCGTACTTGCCCCAGTCCATCTGACGGTCCGATTCATCATAGAAAACATCGGCCGAATATATGTTGCCCACCTTGAACGGGAACTGTCTTTCGCGGGCAATGCGTACAGCCGTCTCAAGCATTCCGTAATCGGCAATAGGAGCGAACTGGGCTGGGAAATCGAACTGATGGCCGTAATTCGAATCGGTGCATGCACCCTGTGCGAACAGCATGTCACCCAGATTCATGTCATCGGTCAGAGCTCCGGCCGTTCCGAAACGTATAATGCGGTCAACATCGTAATGATGGAACAGTTCATGCGAATAGATGCCTATTGACGGAATGCCCATGCCATGACCCTGCACCGACACCCGATGGCCTTTGTACAAACCTGTATAGCCGTACATGCCTCTGATGGCATTATACTGCACGGCATCGGTCAGAAACGTCTCGGCCACAAACTTGGCACGCAGCGGATCTCCGCACATCAATACCGTTTTCGCAATGTCACCGTATGCTGCCGCATTGTGGGGTGACGGACACTGTTCCTTGCTCATAATCACATATGGTTTTAAAGTTTCTCTTCAAGAGCCGGCGAGACCAGACAGCCTTCAATGAAATCGGTTTTCCTGACCTTGCCTTTTGCCGGAGCGACAATCACATGACGGTCCTGTATGCTTATTCTACCTTCGGCATACCACTGCAGCGCCTGAGGGAAGATACGATGTTCCATACGGTGAATCTGGCTTTCCAGTTCTTCGACCGTTCCATTGATGGGCACCGCAGCCTGAAGAATTACCGGGCCAGCATCCAGTTCAGGTGTAACCAGATGTATGGAGCAGCCCGTAATCCTTACCCCATGGTTATAAGCATCGACAATCGCCGTAGCACCCTTGAAACTTGGCAGCAGGGCGGGATGCAGATTCAGTATGCGGCCTTTGTACGCATCAATGAACACCTCGCTCAGGATTCTCATCCAGCCGGCCAGTGCAATGGTATCGACATCATACTTTTCAAGTGCAGCCACTACAAGCGCATCGTACTCAGCACGGTTCCTATGTCCCTTTGACGGTACAATCTCCACTGGAATGCCGAATCCCTTTGCACGGGCTATCACTCCGGCATCTTCCTTGTTTGTCAGGACCACACGGACATCGGCGTCGAGACGACCTGCGCGCACAGCTTCTATAATGGCCTGCGCGTTCGTCCCGTTGGCCGATGCCAATATTGCGAGTTTTATCATTACATCATGCCATCCATGCCGCCCATGCCAGGATTCATGGCAGGCATCGGCTTGTCTTCCTTCTTCTCGACAATGACACATTCGGTTGTCAGGAACATGCCGGCAATTGAAGCGGCATTCTCAAGAGCAACGCGGGTAACCTTTGCAGGATCTACCACACCGGCCTTCTTCAGGTCCTCGTAACGGTCCATGCGTGCGTTGTAGCCGTAGTCGCCCTTGCCTTCGGCAACCTTCTGTACAACCACTGCACCTTCCTTGCCTGCGTTGAACACAATCTGGCGCAGAGGCTCTTCAATGGCGCGACGTACAATCTGGATACCGGTCTGCTCGTCAGGAGTCTCACCCTTCAGCTTGTCAAGAGCCTTGATGGCACGGATGTAAGCCACACCGCCACCTGCAACGATACCTTCTTCAATGGCTGCACGTGTTGCGCACAGAGCATCGTCAACGCGGTCTTTCTTCTCCTTCATTTCAACCTCGCTGGGAGCACCTACCTTGATTACTGCAACGCCGCCTGACAGCTTGGCCAGACGCTCCTGCAGCTTCTCCTTGTCGTAGTCGCTTGTTGTGGTCTTGATCTGGGCCTTGATCTGGGCAACGCGGTCAGCAATCTTGTTCTTGTCACCCTTGCCGTTGACAATTGTGGTGTTGTCTTTGGTAATGGTAACCTTTTCGGCTGTACCGAGCATCTCCATAGTAGCCTGCTCCAGCTTTACGCCACGTTCTTCGCTTATTACGAAACCGCCGGTAAGAACGGCAATGTCTTCAAGCATCTCCTTGCGACGGTCGCCGAAGCCCGGAGCCTTGACGGCTGCAATCTTCAGGCCTGAACGCAGACGGTTCACAACCAGTGTGGTCAGAGCCTCTGAATCGACATCCTCAGCAATGATGAGCAGAGGACGTCCGCTCTGTACTGCAGGCTCCAGAATAGGAAGCAGATCCTTCAGGTTGGAAATCTTCTTGTCGTGGATAAGGATAAGAGGATTCTCCATCACGCAGTTCATCTTTTCGGTATCGGTCACAAAGTACGATGACAGATAACCGCGGTCAAACTGCATACCTTCAACAACGTCAATGTATGTCTCACGACCCTTGGCTTCCTCGATGGTGATTACGCCGTCCTTTGAAACCTTCTTCATGGCCTCTGCAATGTGAGCGCCTATTTCAGAATCGTTGTTGGCCGATATGGTGGCAACCTGCTGTATCTTGTCAAAGTCGTTGCCTACAGCTTCGGCCTGCTTCCTGATGTTCTCTACTACTGCAGCCACAGCCTTGTCGATACCGCGCTTCAGGTCCATTGGGTTGGCACCTGCTGTAACGTTCTTCAGACCTACTGAAACAATGCTCTGAGCCAGAACGGTTGCGGTTGTAGTACCGTCACCTGCATCCTCGCCGGTCTTTGAAGCCACGCTCTTGACCATCTGTGCACCAGTGTTCTTGAACGGATCCGACAGTTCAACTTCCTTGGCTACAGATACACCGTCCTTGGTAACCTGAGGTGCGCCGAACTTCTTTTCAATGATTACGTTGCGGCCCTTCGGTCCCAGTGTAACCTTAACTGCATTTGCCAACTCGTCAACGCCCTGCTTCAGAAGGTCACGGGCATCGGTATTGAATTTGATATCTTTTGCTGCCATATCTGTATTTCTTTAATTATTCAACAACTGCCAGAACATCGCTCTGACGCATAATAAGATATTTCTTACCCTCAACTTCAAGTTCAGTGCCCGAGTACTTTCCGTACAGGACGCTGTCACCCTTCTTGAGAACCATCTTTTCGTCTTTTGTACCTTCACCGCACGCAATGACTTCACCCTTCAGTGGTTTTTCCTTTGCCGTGTCGGGAATGATGATTCCGCTCGCTGTCTTCACTTCGGCTTCTGCCGGAAGAATCAGAACTCTGTCTGCCAATGGTTTGATTGTCATAATTCTATAGTTTTTAATGATTCATATTCCGTTTTTCCGCACCGGTCACGGACCGATGACGACTGCAATTGTACCAAAACCGTGCCATCGTACCGCGTACCTCCAAAATGGCACTTTTACTGACACTCTGTCATAACTGTCAGAATGGGATCAGCCAATATGTTCCTTCAGATAGGCATCAAGAGCCGCCGCATCGAGACCGGTCTTGAATTCGCCATTATGGAAAACCGCAATCTTCCCGGTTTCTTCCGATACCACGACAGCCACAGCCTGCGACCGTTCCGTTATACCCATTGCCGAGCGGTGACGCAGTCCGAACTGCTTGGGCAGGTCGGTACGGTCAGACAGCGGAAGCACGCATGCGGCAGCTTCAATGCGACCGTCTACAATTATCATGGCACCGTCATGAAGAGGCGTGTTCTTGAAGAATATGTTCTCAATGAGACGCTGGCTCATGCGGGCATCAACAGTTTCACCCGTCGAAATTATGTCCTGCAGCTCGTCACGGCTGCCAATAACCATCAGTGCGCCCACCTTCTGGGCTCCCATATTGTACGATGCCTGTACTATCGGCCCGAAATTCATCCCTTCCGAACTGGTCTTGCGACGACGGAACAGCCATTCCAGCAGACGGCGGCGGTCACGTGCACCGTTGCCCAGGTTTCTGAAGAACCGGCGTATGTCATCGGCGAACAGCACAATGATTATTATTGCACCCACATCGACCAGTTTGTCCATGATTGCGCCAAGAAGCTGCATCTTCAGGACCTGCGAAACAATCATCCACACGAAAATGAACACCAGTATTCCTATGAACATGTTCAGTGAGCCGCTGCGTTTCATCATACGGTACAGATAGAACATGAGGGATGCCACACAGGCAATGTCAATGACATCCTTAAGTCCGAACGAAACCAGATAATCCTCCATAGTGTCTGAACTGCAAAATATTTATTACGACGCGAAAATAACCATATTTCCCCGAAATGTCAAGACAAACGTCCGAACACGCGCACTGCCTGCACGGCTTCACGGACATCGTGCACACGCAGCCATGCGGCGCCGCGCTCAAGCGCAGCCATGTTCATGGCCACCGTCGCCGGGAGGCACTCTTCTGGAGTTATGCCAAGCAGTTTCCATGCCATCGACTTGCGCGACAGGCCCGCCAGCACAGGCAGACCGAACGACTGCAGTTCCGACATGCCTGCCAGCAGCTGCCAGTTTTCATCAAGAGTCTTGCCGAAACCGAATCCGGGGTCAAGAATGACCTGGGGTTCCAGCTTTACGCCCATACCCGACAGCATTTCCAGACGCTGTTCAAAGAAAGCGCACGTTCCTCGGACAATACCGGCGCCCTGAGCTACAGGCAGAGCGCTTGTCAGCACATACCCTACACCGGTCTGCGCCACAAGACGGAACATTTCATCACAGCCGCCGCTCACATCGTTCACCAGGCCGATTCCGAACTCACTGACGCACCAGCGCGCAATCTCGGGCCGGAACGTGTCAACCGACAGCATGCACCTGCCGGCATTCTTCCGCACAATTACGGGAAGCGACCATTCCAGACGCTCGCGTTCCTGACGGTCCGATGTCACCTGTGCACCGGGACGCGTGGAGCACGCCCCTATGTCCATGCACCGCGCCCCCTCGCTGACAATCTGTTCCACACGGGCCTCCAGGGCGTCTTCGTCCTGTATGCGCGACGCACCGAAGAACGAATCGGGCGTCACGTTCAGAATGCCCATCACATCAGCCATACCGCGAGTCATCATAGCAGCGGAAGCAGAGTGGTCAGACGGGTGCTGTTCGAACCCTTTACCAATATTGTCCTGCCTTCTACAGGATTTGCCTGCAGCTGTTCCTGCAGCTGTTCCACGTTATCGAAAAGCATCACATTTCCGGCGGCGCAGCCCATTGCCCTGAAGGCCGATGCGAACTCGCCACCCACCAGATATACCGATTCGAAGCCGCCGGCCAGCACCATTGACAATATGTCATGATGGGCCTGGGCGCTGCTGTCACCAAGTTCGCGCATGTCACCCAGTATCAGAACCTTGCTGTCGGCCTCCATCAGGCCGAAGTTCTCCAGGGCGGCACGCATGCTTGACGGATTGGCGTTATAGGCATCGACCACCAGACGGTTATGATCCGTCACGGTAAGCTGTGAACGGTTGTTCGACGGGACGTACTCTTCAATGGCCTTTGAGGCATCGGCCTCGCTGACGCCGAAACGCATGCCCACGCTTATTGCGGCCAGGGCGTTGTTCAGGTTGTATGCGCCTATCAGACTGGTCTTCACGGTGTGCCAGGCTCCGTTCCTGTAGCGCCACTCGAATTCCATATACGGTCTGCATCCCAGCAGACGGCCCTCTACCTGGCAGCCGTCCGCAGCATCCTGGCCGTAGCCTATGACAGGCAGCCCCTGTGCCATGCCCACCAGATTGGCATCGGCCATGTTCAGGAATGCCGTGCCGCCGTGTGCGCGCAGCCAGTCATACAGTTCGCCCTTGGTCTTCTTCACGCCTTCAAACGATCCGAATCCAAGCAGATGCGCCATGCCCACATTCGTTATCAGTCCGTAGTCGGGCTGGCTTATGCGTACCAGTTCGTCTATGTCGCCAGGATGGCTTGCACCCATCTCTATTATCGCATACTCGTGTGTCCTGTCCATGCCCAGCACGGTAAGCGGAACGCCTATCGAATTGTTCAGGTTGCCGCTTGTGCAGAGGGTGCGGAATGTGCTTGACATTACGGCATTGCAAAGTTCCTTGGTGGTTGTCTTGCCGTTGGTGCCGGTTATGCCTATCACTGGTGTACCCAGCACGCGACGGTGATGCGCGGCCAGCAGCTGCAGGGTTTTCAGCGTATCGTCAACAAGTATCATGCGGCTGTCGGCTGCATCATACAGGCCGGCATCGTCCATAACCGCATAGCTGCAGCCCATTTCCAATGCCGCCTTCACGAACCGGTTGCCGTCAAAGCGTTCTCCCTTCAGGGCCAGGAACATCAGTCCCAGTCCGCACTTGCGGCTGTCGGTTGTCAGTCCGCCGCACTCAAGAAATCTGCTATAAATGTCCTGTATTTCCATATCAGCGCAAAAATAATGTAATTTTGCACTTGATGAACAATACGAGCGGCGACATACAGAAAAGGGAGGCCAAGTACACGCTCATGACCAGTACTCCGGTACCGCGTCTGATAGTGCGTTTTGCCATTCCCACCATTATCAGCATGATGGTGACTGCCCTCTACAACATGGCCGATGCCTATTTCGTGGGCAATCTTTCGACTCATGCCGTTGCGGGCGTAGGTGTGGCTTTCGCTTTCCAGGCTCTGATTCAGGCCATAGGGTTCTTTTTCGGCTCCGGAGCCGGCACGTTCATTTCACGCGCCTTGGGTTCAAAAGACATGGACGGTGCCGAGCGCATGGCATCGACCGGTTTCTTCACGCCTCTTTTTTTAGGCGCTGTAATAGCTGTCATTGGTCTGGTCTTTCTGCCTCAGCTGGCGCACATTCTCGGGGCCACGCCCGAAATTGTGCCAAGTGCCTGTGACTATCTGCGCTGGCTGCTTGTAGCCATGCCGTTCATGGTGTCGCAAATGGCTCTGAACAACCAGCTGCGCATGCAGGGCGGTGCCTGGTTCGCCATGATTGGCATTACCAGCGGCTGTGTTCTGAATGTGATTCTGGACCCCATTTTCATTTTCACCCTTAATCTGGGTGTCAGCGGCGCTTCGCTGGCCACTTTCGTCTGTCAGCTGTTTTCATGGTCGCTGCTGCTGTGGGGTACCACCCGCAAGGGTAATGTGCATATAAGGTTCTGCAATTTCACCCCTACCCTGCACATGATGCACGAGATTACCTGCGGCGGTCTGCCGTCGCTCATGCGTCAGGCTTTAGGCAGTCTGTCAACTATCTGTGTGAACTGGGCTGCAGCGCACTATGCCGCTCCGGGCACTGAGGCATCGGCCATTGCGGCTTTCGCCATTGTGTCGCGTGTCATGATTTGCGCCATGTCTGTCATTCTGGGTCTCGGGCAGGGGTTCCAGCCTGTGGTGGGTTTCAACTGGGGTGCAAAGAAATATGACCGCGTACGGTGCGCCTATCTGTTTACCATGCGCACCACTTTTCTGCTCATTCTGGTCATGTCGGTTCTGGGCTACGCTTTCGCCCCGGAAATTGTTTCGTTTTTCCGCAGCGAGGATCCCGATCTGATTGCCATGGGTGCCCGCATTCTGCGCTGGCAGTGTCTTGCGTTCGTCACCGTCAGCGTGACCACGCCCACCAACATGCTGCTGCAGAACATCAGGCGCACTGTCCCCGCCACCATTCTGGCCATGAGCCGCCAGGGCATTTTCTTCTATCCGGCCATTCTAATTATGCCGCGCATCTGGGGCATTGAAGGACTGATGGCCACCCTTGCCGTTGCCGACACCTGCACCTTCATTCTTGCGCTGCCAATGTGTATTGGCATACTCAGGGAATTGAGAATACGTTTTTCGGGTGTGTAGTTTTGGAAACTACGCGCCTTCGGCGCTATCCCTCCCACGCCTTCGGCGCGGGCCCCTCCCGTTCACGAAGCCACGGGCGGCTACGGTTTCCCAAACTACACATCCGAAAAACTCCGCTCGCCTTGGGACAGCGGTGAGTGATTTGGGCTGTTTTACTCACGGACTAGCCATTTTCCAGACCGCGGTAAGTGAATACGCCTGT
>JAKSIQ010000030.1 GCA_024398755.1 Bacteroidaceae bacterium
GCCTCAGGCATCTATGTTTGCATAAGTTGCGTTGCGTTCAATGAATTCGCGGCGTGTGCCTACATCCTCGCCCATCAGCATTGAGAAAATGTGGTCGGCTTCGGCTGCATCCTGAATGTGTACCTGCTTGAGCAGACGGTTTTCAGGGTTCATTGTGGTTTCCCAAAGCTGTTCCGGATTCATTTCACCAAGACCTTTGTAACGCTGGGTGACGATGTTCTGTTCAAGTCCGCCGCCGTAGGTGTCAATGAAACGCTGGCGCTGTACGTCGTCGTAGCAGAATTCCTTGACCTTGCCCTTTGTGCACAGGTAAAGTGGAGGAGTGGCTATGTACAGATGCCCCTGCTCAATCAGCTCCGGCATGTAACGGAAGAACAGTGTCATGATAAGGGTGTCGATGTGTGAACCGTCGACATCGGCATCGGTCATTATAATTACCTTGTAGTAACGCAGCTTGTCGTAGTTGGCGGCCTTTGAATCGGTCGGGTCAAGTCCGAAGCGTACGCCAAGGGCCTGGATGATGTTGTTGACCTCTTCGTGCTCGAAAGCCTTGTGCCACATGACACGCTCAACGTTGAATATCTTACCTCGGATTGGCAGAATGGCCTGGGTGTGACGGTCGCGTCCCTGCTTGGCTGAGCCGCCTGCAGAATCACCCTCGACAATGAACAGCTCGCAGTTGGCCGGATCCTTGTCGGAGCAGTCGGCAAGCTTGCCCGGCAGTCCGCTGCCTGACAGAGGGCTCTTGCGCTGTACGCTTTCACGGGCCTTGCGCGCTGCAACACGTGCCTGGGCTGCAAGAATCACCTTGTCGACAATCATCTTGGCTTCTTTCGGGTGCTCCTCGAGGTAATATGAAAGAGCTTCGCCTACAGCCTGCTGTACGGCGCCGGCCACCTCGCTGTTACCCAGCTTTGTCTTGGTCTGGCCTTCAAACTGAGGTTCGGCAACCTTGACTGAAATGACTGCTGACAGACCTTCGCGGAAGTCTTCGCCTTCAATTTCAACCTTGGCCTTTTCAAGGAACTTGTTATCGTCGGCATACTTCTTAAGGGTACGGGTCAGTGCTGTGCGGAAACCTACCACATGTGTGCCGCCTTCTATGGTGTTGATGTTGTTGACGAACGAACGGATGGTCTCCTTGTATTCGGTGTTGTAGAGAATGGCCACTTCAATGGGCACTCCCTGCTTTTCGGTGTTCAGATAAATGGGCTCTGTGATAAGGTGGACGCGGTTTTCGTCAATGTAGCTGACGAATTCCTTCAGTCCTTCGGTCGAATAGTAGACGTCATGCTTGGGCTGTCCCTCTTCAAGAACACGGTAGTCGGTAAGTGTTATCTTGAGACCTGCGTTCAGGAATGCAAGTTCGTGCATGCGGGCTGCAAGAATGTCATACTTGTATTCGGTGGTGTTGAAAATGGAACCGTCGGGCCAGAATGTCTGCCTGGTTCCGTTCAGTTCCGTGTCGCCTACAACCTCGACGGCTGTTACAGGCTTGCCGCATGAGTATTCCTGACGGTATATCTTTCCCTGACGGAAAACCTCCGTGATCATTTTTGTGGAAAGTGCGTTTACGCAGGATACACCTACGCCGTGCAGACCTCCGGATACCTTGTAGGAACCCTTGTCGAACTTACCGCCCGCATGGAGCACGGTCATGACGACTTCAAGCGCTGACTTGTGTTCTTTGGGGTGCATGTCAACCGGGATGCCTCGACCGTTATCCTGAACCGATACCGAACCGTCGGCGTTTATCGACACTTCAATGTGCGAGCAGTAGCCGGCCATTGATTCGTCAATCGAGTTGTCCACAACTTCATATACCAGATGGTGCAGACCCTTTTCACTGATGTCTCCAATATACATTGCAGGGCGTTTGCGCACTGCTTCAAGGCCTTCGAGCACCTGAATGTTCGATGCTGAATAATTGTTCTGGCCGATGTTTTCTGTATCGTTCATTTCTAATGGTTGTATAGCACACAAAGGTAGCAAAAATATCGTCACATTATTTAAAAAATATATTTTTGAGCATTTTGGCATGACAAAATATGTTTTTGCCAATATTCATTGTAATTTTGCACCCCGATAAAGAATTTACCCATAATTTCACAAACAAACCAGTATGAGCGAAAAGGTACAGGTAGGTAATAAGATTCGCGCCATAAGAGAGTCAAAGTCCATGGAACTGGATGTGTTGGCAGAGAGGACACAGTTGTCGGTTGAACAGATAAAGGCCATTGAAGACGGCTGTCCGCTACCAGGCTTGGCGCCTCTTATCAAAATTGCACGTGTACTGGGAGTCAGACTGGGTACATTTCTTGATGACCAGCAGAACATAGGTGCTGTAGTCACCAGACATGAAGAAGAACGTGAAAGCGTACGTTTCTCGAATCATGCATCGGCCGGAAAAGAGAGCATGATATACCATTCACTGTCTGAAGGAAAGGAAAACCGTCATCTGGAACCGTTTGTAATTGACATTCTTCCTGCTGACGGAAATCAGTTCGACCTTTCCAGTCACGAGGGCGAGGAATTCATATTCGTTCTTGACGGTATGGTGGAAATCAACTACGGCAAGCACAACTACGTGCTTGAAAAGGGTGACAGCATATATTATGATTCAATCGTGAAGCATCACGTCCATGGTTATGACGGCCAGAAGGCAAAGATTCTTGCTGTCATTTACACACCAATCTGATAGATCCCATGTCATACCAGCTTTCAGAAAAGACTCTTGGCGATTACCTTGAACATTGGGCTAAGGTTACGCCAGACAAGGAATACATAGTATATTCTGACCGCGATCTGCGCTTCACATGGAGCCAGTTCAACAGCCGTGTCGATGACATGGCGCGCGGTCTGGTGGCTATTGGCGTGACCAAAGGCACTCATGTGGGACTCTGGGCACAGAACGTGCCTGACTGGCTGACGTTCCTTTATGCCTGCGCCAAGATAGGCGCCGTATGCATAACGGTCAATACCAATTACAAGCAGAACGAACTGGAATATTTGTGCAAGGATTCCGATATGCATACCCTGTGCCTGACTGACGGCACATGGGAGAGCAACTACGTTGACATGGCATACGCCATGCTGCCTGAATTGCGTGAATGTGAACGCGGACATCTGAAAAGCAAGAAATTCCCCAAACTGAAGAATGTGGTCTATATAGGTCAGGAGAAGTACCGCGGCATGTACAATACTGCTGAGATTCTTCTGCTTGGCGAGAATACCGACGATGATGAGTTCATGCGTCTGCGCAAGTCAGTTACCTGTCATGACGTTGTGAACATGCAGTACACTTCGGGCACTACAGGCTTCCCGAAAGGTGTGATGCTTACCCATTACGGCATAGCCAACGACGGTTTCCTTACCGGCGAGCACATGCATTTCACGCAGGACGACAAGCTGTGCGTCTGTGTTCCGCTGTTCCATTGCTTTGGTGTGGTTCTTGCCACAATGAACTGTCTGACACACGGTTGCACTGAGGTTCTGGTTGAACGTTTTGACCCGCTGGTAACGTTGGCATCGGTCCACAAGGAAAGATGTACGGCGCTGTACGGCGTGCCTACCATGTTCATTGCGGAACTGAACCATCCGATGTTCGATATGTTTGACCTGACATGCCTGCGTACCGGTATCATGGCCGGCTCACTCTGCCCTATAGAACTGATGCGCAAGGTCGAGGACAAGATGCATCTGCGTGTCACCAGCGTTTACGGTTTGACGGAATCATCGCCCGGCATGAGCCAGACCCGCATTGATGACCCCGATGAGGTGAGATATACCACCGTTGGCCGCGACTATGAGTTTGTCGATGTCAAGGTGCTTGACCCGGAAACGAATCTGGAGGTTCCGGTAGGTACTCAGGGCGAGATGTGCTGCAAGGGCTTCAATGTCATGAAGGGTTATTACAAGAATCCGCAGGCTACGGCCGAAACCATTGACAGCAACGGATATCTGCATTCCGGTGACCTTGGCGTCAAGGATGAGAACGGCAATTACCGTATCACCGGACGTATCAAGGATATGATTATACGTGGAGGCGAGAATATCTACCCGCGCGAAATTGAAGAGTTCCTGTATCATCTGGAAGGCGTGCGCGATGTCCAGGTGGCAGGTGTACCTTCAAAGAAATACGGTGAAGAGGTAGGCGCATTCATAATTCTTGATGACGGTGCGCAGCTTACCGTTGACGATGTGCGTGAATATTGCCGTGGCAGAATAGCGCGCTACAAGATACCGAAATATGTTTTCTTCGTTAAGGAATACCCTCTGACGGGCAGTGGCAAGATTCAGAAGTTCAAACTTCGCGAGTTGAGCCTGAAACTGTGTGCCGAGCAGGGGATAGAAGTCATTTGATATGGAAATCAACGAACAGATCAAACAGATGGCCATGCGTCTTCGCGGACTTCGCGAGGATATGGAGATGACCCGGCAGGAAGTGGCCGACAAGTGCGGCGTTACAGTTGCCGAAGTGGAGAAATATGAATCGGGCGAATGTGACATACCGATGAATTTTCTTTGCAATGCCGCTTCGGTTCTAGGTGTCGAGCCGTTGGAACTGTTTGCCGGCGATGCTCCGACAATGTCAAGCTACTGGCTGGTACGCAAGGGTAAAGGCCCTGTCATAGAGCGCCGGAAGGCTTATAAATATCAGGCCCTGGCCATGGGATTCAAGCATGCCAAGGCATCTCCATTCATTGTCACCGTTGACCCGAAGATGGAAGATGAAATGCATCTGAATTCACACGAAGGACAGGAATTCAACCTGGTTCTTAAGGGTACGCTGTTCCTGAGCATCAATGGAAAGGAGATTGTCCTGAACCCTGGTGACAGTGTATATTTTGATGCTACCCAGCCACATGGAATGAGGGCCCTGAACGGTGAACCGGCAAGATTTCTGGCAATAATAATCTGATGTGCCATGCTGGAAAAATTTTTAAGGAAGATAGAATTTGATTCCCTGGAGGATTTCCAGAAGAATTTTGAGATAATCGTACCGGACAACTTCAATTTTGCGTACGATGTCGTTGATGTCTGGGCTGAACAGCAGCCCGACAAACTGGCTCTGTTGTGGACCAATGATGAAGGTGCCGAAGAACGTTACACTTTCGCTGACATAAAGCGCAAATCGGATGAAGTGGCATCGTTCTACCAGTCACTGGGCATTGGAAAGGGCGACTGCGTCATGATGATGCTCAAGCGTCGTGCAGAGTTCTGGTTCTCAATTCTGGCTTTGCACAAGATAGGTGCGGTTGCAATACCTGCCACCCATCTTCTTACGGCCAAGGACCTGATTTACAGAGCCAATTCCGCACAGATCAAGATGATTGTGTGTGCAAGCGAACCTGTCATGCTCCAGCATGTCAACGAATGTCTGCACGATGCACCGTCAGTAAAATATCTGGTGGCAACTGGTGACTACAAGGATGACAGATGGCTGAGCCTTGATGAGGGTATGGCTTCTGCCGCTCCTTTTGTGCGCCCTGAACATGTGAATGACAACCATGACATCATGCTGCTGTACTTCACATCGGGTTCAAGCGGCAATCCTAAGATGGTTGCTCATAATTTCCTGTATCCGCTGGGACACATTGTAACAGGCAAGTACTGGCACAATGTGCATGAAAACAGTCTGCATCTGACTGTTGCCGATACCGGTTGGGGCAAGGCCGTCTGGGGTAAGCTGTACGGACAGTGGATTTCTGGAGCGGCGGTCTTCGTATATGATCACGAAAAGTTCACTCCTGCCGACATACTCTCAAAGATGGCACAGTACCATGTGACTTCGTTCTGCGCACCTCCTACAATATACCGTTATCTTATCCGTGAGGATTTGTCGCAGTATGATCTGAGCGCTCTTGAATACTGCACCACTGCAGGTGAGCCGCTCAATCCGAGCGTCTTCGATTTCTGGAAACAGCATACCGGTCTTGATATTCACGAAGGCTTCGGTCAGACCGAAACCACCATGACTATAGGTACCTTCCCATGGATGAAGCCCAAACCCGGCTCGCTTGGCGTGCCTAATCCGGCATTCGATATGGATCTGCTCACCAGCGACGGCCGTTCTGCCGAAGACGGTGAAAGCGGCGAGATAATTCTGCATACCGACAAAAGGCTCCCTCTGGGACTGTTCGAGGAATACTATCATAACCCGGAACTGACCAAAACGGTTCACTATGACGGCATATATCATACGGGTGATGTCGCATGGCGTGATCCTGACGGCTACTACTGGTTCGTGGGCCGTACCGATGACGTGATCAAGAGCTCCGGCTACCGCATAGGCCCGTTCGAAGTTGAAAGCGCACTGATGACACATCCTGCAGTTGTGGAATGTGCCGTTACCGGTGTTCCTGACGAAGTACGAGGGCAGGTTGTCAAGGCTACCATCATTCTTTCAAAGGAATACAAGGACTATCCTGACAAGGAGGCTCTGATTAAGGAAATCCAGAATCACGTCAAAAAGGTTTCGGCTCCGTACAAGTATCCACGCGTGGTCGAGTTCGTTGACGAACTGCCAAAGACTATAAGCGGCAAGATCAAGAGAGTGGAAATCCGTAACAAAGACGCAGAAAAATAAAAGAAGAGGGTGATCACCCTCTTCTTTGTTTTTATCGGGAACCGATTGGTTCCCGATATTTGTTTTCAGATTACTTCTGGTTCTGGAGCTCGTCAACCAGTTCCATGCCGCGGCGGATGGCCTGCTCGTTCATTGGCAGGTACTTCCAGTTACGTTCTGAAACAGAGTGCTTGATGGCTCTCATGACCCAGTTCAGGTCAAGCATGGGGCGAATCTTCATGAATGCACCAAGGAGCAGCATGTTGGCTACCTTTGAAGCGTTCATCTTCTGCGCCTCTTCAATGGCACGGATAGGATACACGGTTATATCCGTACGTGTGGGCTTACGTGAAATGGTACTTGGAGTGTAGAGCAGAACACCACCAGGTTTCACTGTCTCTTCGAACTTGTCAAGTGACTGCTGGTTCAGAATGATTGCAGTGGAATAGTTCTGGAGAATAGGTGAACTGATCGGTTTGTCACTCAGAATGACGGTGACATTTGCTGTACCTCCACGGATTTCCGGGCCGTAAGAAGGAATCCAAGTTGTTTCAAGTCCCTGGACAAAGCCAGAATATGCCATGATCTTTCCCATGGACAGGACGCCCTGTCCACCGAAACCGGCAATGATTATTTCTTCTGTCATGATACTTGTTCCTTATTTAACGCGGTGCATTCATGTCCATGACAATTTTGCCATCGACCTTCATGTCACCAAGTGGGTATTTCTTGAACATGTTCTGAACCATCCATTCGTTGGCCTGCTTCGGTGAGAGACCCCAGCCTGAGTTGCAGTTTGAAACAACCTCGACAATTGAAGTTCCCTTCTTGTCGCGCTGGTTCTCAAAGGCTGTGCGCAGAGCTTTCTTGAGCTTGCGTACATTGCCGGGTGTGTGAACTGAATGGCGGGTTACGTAGCATACGCCAGGCAGCTGAGCCAGTAGCGGGGTGATGTTGAGCGGATAACCCATGGTCTTCACGTCACGTCCGCGTGGGCAGGTGGTGGTCTTCATGCCTTCAAGAGTGGTAGGAGCCATCTGGCCGCCGGTCATTCCGTAAATGCCGTTGTTGATGAATACAATCACGATGTTCTCTCCGCGGTTGCAGGCGTGCATTGTTTCGGCGGTGCCGATGGCGGCAAGGTCGCCGTCACCCTGATAGGTGAATACGAACTTGTTTGGCTGTACGCGCTTGATACCGGTGGCAACTGCGCATGCGCGTCCGTGAGCTGCTTCAACTACATCGAAATTATAGAAATCATACAGGAATACCGAGCATCCTACAGGTGAAATGCCTATAACGTCATGCTCTATTCCCATTTCTTCAATTACTTCGGCTATGGTGCGTACTACAACGCCGTGACCGCAGCCCGGGCAGAAATTGAAGGTCTTTTCTCTCATGAGCCTGCTCTTCTGATAGACCAGGTTCTCAGGTTTGATGATATCTTTTGCTTCCATTACTGCTTATTTGATATTGAACTGCTTGTAAAGGGCTTCTTCAACTTCGCCCGGTGTCGGAACCATACCGCCCTGACGTCCGAAGAATCCTACCGGCTTGCGTCCTTCAACTGCAAGACGTATGTCTTCAATCATCTGGCCGGCGCTGAGCTCGACAGACAGGAAGCCCTTGACGCGTGGATTCTCAGCAAGAGCCTTGATCTGGTCCATTGGGAAAGGATACAGCGAGATGGGGCGGAAAAGACCTATCTTGTGGCCCTTTTCGCGTGCTATCTCAATGGCCTTCTGGGCAATACGTGCTATGATACCGAATGCCACGATAATGTATTCCGCATCGTCACACATGAATTCCTGATAACGGACCTCGTTCTTCTCCATTTCGCGGTACTTGGCCTGCAGACGTATGTTTACCAGTTCGTGCTCCTTTGGCAGGAGGTTCAGCGAAGTGATGTAACGGCGTTCCTTGCCTCTTGGCGTTCCGTTGGTCGCCCAATCCGGGTATGATGCCAAACGCGGCCGCTGTATCGGAAGTGCGACCTTTTCCATCATCTGTCCAAGTGCTCCATCGGCCAGAATCATGGTCGGATTGCGATACTTGAACGCAAGGTCAATGCCAAGCGGAATGAAATCGGTCAATTCCTGTACTGACGATGGAGCCAGAGTCAGCAGCTTGTAATCGCCGTGGCCGCCGCCTTTGACAGTCTGGAAATAGTCAGCCTGGCTGGGCTGGATGGTACCCAGTCCGGGGCCTCCGCGCGATACGTTGATAAGCAGGCAGGGCAGTTCTGCGCCTGCAATGTATGAAATGCCTTCGGCCATAAGGCTTATGCCTGGGCTTGAAGACGATGTCATTACTCTGTGTCCTGTCGATGCGCCACCGTAAACCATGTTGATGGCTGACACTTCACTCTCGGCCTGGAGAACAGCCATGCCTGTACGGGCGGTGGCATCGGTCTCCATGAGATATTCCATGACCTCGGTCTGCGGGGTGATGGGATATCCGTAAAAGGCATCGAAACCGGCGCGGATTGCAGCTTCTGCAATGGCGTCGTTGCCTTTCATCAGTCTCAATTCTCTCTCTTCTTCCATAATCACTCTTCTACTTTTACCCTATATACGGAAATTACGCCGTCAGGGCAGATTACACCACAGTTAGTACAACCGATGCATGCTTCCGGATTAACCATGTAAGCGTAATGGTAACCCTTGCTGTTTACTGCCTGTGACATGCCTATTACATGCTTGTCACATGTGCTTACGCACAGTTCGCAGCCTTTGCAGCGTTCGTTGTCAACAGTGATGGCACCTTGGAATTTCGCCATGATAATATTGTTTTAAGTATTCTGTTAAGTTTTTCATCTGGGTGGCAGTTCGCTTCCTGTTCTTGCGAACTGTGTCAGGTTGATTTCAAACATCAGTGCCGAGTATGCCGGTATGTTGTTCTTGGCCGATGATCCGTATGCCAGCTGCAGAGGAATGTAAAGCATCCAATGGTCGCCTGTATGCATGTGCAGCAGGGCCGTCGATACGCCTCCAATCAGTCCGGATACCTTGAACGATGCCGGAACGTTGACTCCGGGGTCAAGGCTGTCAGTCTTGTACGAGTGGTCAACAATCTGTCCTTCCGGGTAGTTCTGGGTAGGTATGAGCCTTGCCCTGTAGTTTATGCGCACACTGTCAGTGTAGTAGGGCGATTCGTCGCCTTCACCTTTTGCCAGCACTCTGCAGTAAACGTATGAACCGGAACCTTTCCAGTCTTTCTCGGGATCGAGTGTGAATGACAGCAACCTGAACATCTGGCCGACTTCAGCATTTGTCCGGTCAACACCCATATTGCGATAAAATTCGCAACTGTCGGCCATGCTGTCTATGAAGCTGCGGTTGCGGCTCTCCCAATTGGCATGGTCGTCAAATTCCTTCGTCTCGCTGCATGCGGCAAACGTCAGGAACTGGATAATGGCCAGAATGGCTACGGTCAGATGCTTTCTCATTTGTTTCAAAGTGTTTTGAGTACGCTTGTAATTGAAACCTTGTCCTGAAGAATGCCGCAAAGGTCAGCAATCTTCACGCGCTGCTGCTCCATGGTGTCACGGTTGCGCAGTGTTACGGTCTGGTCTTCAAGTGACTGATGGTCAACGGTCACGCAGTAAGGAGTACCGATGGCATCCTGACGGCGGTAGCGCTTGCCTATTGAATCCTTTTCGTCGTACTGGCAGTTGAAGTGGAACTTCAGGTCGTTCTGTATGCTGTGTGCCAGTTCGGGCAGTCCGTCCTTCTTTACGAGCGGCAGTATGGCAAGCTTGACAGGAGCCAGAGGTGCCGGCAGGTGCAGAACTGTACGGGTGTCACCGCCTTCAAGAGCCTGCTCTTCGTATGAAGCGCACATTATGCTCAGGAACATGCGGTCAACGCCTATTGAAGTCTCGATTACGAACGGAGTGTAGCTCTCGTTGGTTTCCGGATCAAAGTACTTGATGTTCTTGCCGCTGTACTTCTCGTGCTGTGACAGGTCAAAGTTGGTGCGTGAGTGTATTCCCTCGACTTCCTTGAAACCGAAAGGCATCAGGAACTCAATGTCGGTTGCGGCATTTGCATAGTGGGCCAGCTTGTCGTGGTCATGGAAACGGTAGTGGTCTGCGCCGAAGCCGAGAGCCTGGTGCCATGCCATACGTGTCTTCTTCCACTTTGCGAACCAGTCAAGTTCGGTACCCGGCTTGATGAAGAACTGCATTTCCATCTGCTCGAACTCGCGCATACGGAAAATGAACTGACGTGCCACAATCTCGTTACGGAAGGCCTTACCTATCTGTGCAATTCCAAAAGGAATCTTCATGCGGCCGGTCTTCTGTACGTTCAGGTAGTTCACGAAAATACCCTGTGCGGTTTCAGGACGCAGGTAAATCTTCATGTTGCTGTCGGCGGTCGAGCCCATCTCGGTCGAGAACATCAGGTTGAACTGACGTACATCGGTCCAGTTGCGTGTGCCGCTTATGGGGCATACAATCTCCTCGTCAAGAATAATCTGCTTCAGCTCGTCAAGGTTGTTGTCGTTCATGGCCTTTTTGAAGCGCTCATGAAGGGCGTCACGCTTTGCCGCATGCTCCAGTACGTTGGCGCTGGTTGCGCGGTATTTCGCCTCGTCGAAAGAATCGCCGAAACGCTTGCGTGCCTTGGCAACCTCCTTTTCAATCTTCTCGTCATACTTGGCAATCTGGTCCTCAATGAGAACATCGGCACGGTAACGCTTCTTGGAGTCGCGGTTGTCGATGAGAGGGTCGTTGAATGCGTCCACGTGGCCCGATGCCTTCCAGATTGTGGGGTGCATGAAAATGGAAGAGTCAATTCCTACAATGTTGTCATGCAGCAGAACCATGCTCTGCCACCAATAGGTCTTGATATTGTTCTTCATTTCAACTCCCAGCTGTCCGTAGTCATAAACTGCGCCCAGTCCGTCGTAGATCTCACTTGACGGGAAAACGAAACCGTATTCCTTGCAGTGAGCCACAATTTTCTTGAAAACGTCTTCCTGTGCCATTTCTGCTATTTTGTTTTTATTGGTTTTATACTGTTTTGCAAAAGTTCTGCAAAGGTACTTCTTTTTATTTAAAAAAGGTACAATTTCAAATGCTAAAAAAGCCCAATTCCATAGCTGGTCTGAGTCTGCCGTTTCAAGACAGACCGGCTTGTCAGGTTTGTATTATTCGCGGGAAATGCTTAATTTTGCTTTTCGGTAAAATGTAATGAACGACATGAGCGAAGAATTCGATTCAGAGAACACTGACAGCACGCAGGAAGAACTGCATTCATCATACAAGCCTCAGACCGATGATACCGGAATGATACGTCACCGTCTGTCGGGGATGTATCAGGGCTGGTTTCTGGATTACGCGTCGTATGTGATTCTGGAACGTGCGGTTCCGCATTTTTCCGATGGCCTGAAGCCTGTACAGAGGCGTATTCTGCATTCAATGAAAAGACTTGATGACGGCCGTTTCAATAAAGTGGCCAACATTGTGGGTCACACCATGCAGTTCCATCCCCATGGCGACGCCTCAATAGGCGATGCCCTTGTGCAGCTTGGCCAGAAGGACTTGCTCATAGAATGCCAGGGTAACTGGGGAAATATTCTTACAGGCCACCGCGCTGCAGCTCCGCGTTACATCGAAGCCCGTCTGTCGAAATTCGCCCTTGAAACGCTGTTCAATCCCAAGACTACAGACTGGAAGGCATCGTACGACGGCCGCAACAGAGAACCGGTCACACTGCCGGTCAAGTTCCCGCTGCTGCTTGCTCAGGGAGCCGAAGGAATTGCCGTTGGACTATCCTGCAAGATACTTCCGCACAATTTCAACGAACTGTGTGAAGCGGCAGTCTCATATCTGAAAGGAGAAGAGTTCCACCTGTATCCCGATTTCCAGACCGGAGGCATGATAGACGTGTCGCGTTACAATGACGGCGAACGTGGCGGAATGGTACGCATTCGTGCCAAGATTTCAAAGGAAGCTGACAACAAGACTCTTGTCATCACCGAGATTCCATTTGGGGAAAATGTGACCACTCTCTGTGAATCGATAGTCAAGGCCGGAGAAAAGGGCAAGATCAAGATACGCAAGGTTGAGAACCTGACCGCCGACAAGGTGGAAATACGCATTGCGCTTGCTCCGGGCGTATCGAGCGACAAGACAATAGACGCGCTGTATGCATTTACCGAATGTGAAGTCAGCATTTCGCCGAACTGCTGCGTCATTGACGACAACAAGCCTCATTTCCTGAATGTAAGTGACGTGCTGCGCAAATCGGTCGACAATACGAAGGACCTGCTCAGACGTGAACTTGAGATTGAACGCGGTGAACTGCTGGAGCAGCTGCATTTCGCATCGCTTGAAGAGATATTCATAGAGGAACGCATATATAAGGATAAGGAGTTTGAAGAGGCTCCTGATATGGATGCTGCCTGTGAACACATTGACGAACGTCTTACTCCATATTACCCGCAGATGGTTCGTGAGGTCACGAAAGATGACATACTGCGTCTTATGGAAATAAAGATGGGCCGCATCCTGAAGTTCAACAAGGAAAAGGCAGAAGAGGCAATGGCGAAGATGAAGGCCGACATTGCCCGCATTGACAAGGACCTGGCCGATATGGTCGGCGTTACAATCAAGTGGTTCAAGATGCTGGAAACCAAGTATGGCCCGGCATATCCGCGCCGCACCGAAATACGCGGTTTCGATACCATTGTAGCCACCAAGGTGATAGAGGCCAACCAGAAACTCTACATAAACCGTGCCGACGGATTCATTGGCATGGAACTGAAGAAGGACGAATATGTGTGCAACTGTTCTGAAATAGATGATATCATAATCTTCTATAAGAACGGCAAGTTCAAGGTTGTCAAGGTTGCAGACAAGCTGTTTGTCGGCAAGGATGTGCTGCATCTGGATGTCTATAAGAAGAACGACAAGCGCACCATTTACAATGTGGTGTACCGCGACGGACGCGGCGGTCCGTATTTCATGAAGCGTTTTGCCGCCACAGGCATTACCCGCGACAAGGAGTACGATCTGACGCAGGGAAAGGACGGTTCGCGCATTATCTACTTTACCGCCAACCGTAACGGTGAGGCCGAGGTCATAAAGGTTACGCTGAAACCGAATCCGAAACTCAAGAAACCTGTCTTTGACAAGGACTTCAGTGAACTGCTCATAAAGGGCAGGCAGTCAATGGGTAACCTGCTTACCAGAAACGAGGTGCTGCGTATAGGCCTGAAGTCACAGGGCGTTTCCACACTCGGTGCCCGCAAGGTATGGCTTGACCGCGACATAATGCGTCTTGACTTTGAAGGTCACGGCGAACTGCTTGGAGAATTTGAAAAGGATGACCGTCTGCTGGTCGTTCTCAAGAACGGAGAATACTACACAACCGAAATAGACCCCAACTGTCATTTTGACAATGATATACAGCTTATTGAACGCCATGATCCAGGAAAGGTCTGGACTGCTGTGCTGTTCGATGCGGCCCAGGGCGGATATCTGTATCTGAAACGCTTCACCTTTGACGAAACCCAGAAACGCATCAATTATCTGGGTGACGATGACAAGAACCGTCTTGTCCTGCTGACCGATACTGCCTATCCTCGGCTGCAGGTCACCATGGGTGGTGCCGACAGTTTCCGCGAACCTATGGAACTTGATGCCGAACAGTTTGTCGGGGTAAAGGGTGTAAAGGCCAAAGGCCGCAGGGTGACTGTGTGGAATGTCCAGAGCGTTCAGGAACTTGAACCTTTGCGTCAGCCGGAAGCCAAGCCTGAAACGGAAACCGTACAGAACGGTGATGCTGATGAAGAAATCAAGGACAATGATGCCGAAGATTCACAACTGTCACTTTTCTGATCTTGCAAGACGCATTGCTGTCTTTGTCCAGCTTGCGGCGGTCTGTGCTTTTGCCGATGCGCAGAGCCGCCTGGAACTTGTACCTGCAGTGAATCAGTCGGTCGGAGCGTTTTCACTCGGTCTGGGTAGTGCCGCTTCTCTTGAAACCTATCTTTCACCAAGCGAATATGCAGGACCGTATGTGTCAGGTGAGTATGAGCACTTGTCGTTGAAGGATACCGACGGCTTTTTCCCGTACCGTCTGCTTTATCTGAATTTCGGAACCGGATTCCTTGAAAACCATGTCGGGACATCGACCTCCATGCATGTTATGGCTCACGGGTATTATTCATGGTTGCACCAGCTGGTGTCCGGTCCGGTATGGGAAAGCATGCTGGGAATATCGGCTCTGGCCGATGTGGGCGGCATGATGAAATCGTCGAATTCCAACAATCCGGCCACTGCGCAGGTGCAGCTGTCATCGGGCGCAACATTTGACAATGTCCTGCACTTCAGAATCGGAAAGCTTCCGATGGCTGCGAAGGGAACCTTGAATCTGCCTCTTCTGGGACTGGGCTTCGCACCTGACCATGACCAGTTTTACTGGAATCTGGTGTCACAGGGCGGCGTGAGCAATGACATATATGTTGTCACACCGTTTTCCGCACAGACCTTCCAGGCCAGATTCGCGCTTGATGTGCCTGTAAAAGGCAGGGTCGTTCAGCTTGGATACGACTTTTATCTGATGCGTAACCGCTTGGGCGGCAATTTCTCGGGTCTGGTGCATTCGTATGCGACAATAGGACTTGTGCACCGTTTTGAAAAACTCAAATGGAAATGATCATGAGACTCAAATCTTTCATTGTCTGTGCCGCTCTCATGCTGGCGGTGTCATGCAGTCCGTTTGAAGACTACGAAGGAGGCTATCCGAATACCCCGACCGGCAATTTTGAGGCGCTGTGGCATATAATGGACACCAGGTACTGCTATTTCACTGTCAAGAAACAACAGTTGGGCGTTGATTGGGATGAGGTTCATGTCAGATACCGCCAGTCGGTATCGGACGACATGTCATCATACAATCTGTTCGAGGTTCTGGCCGCCATGCTGGACGAACTTCAGGACGGGCATGTCAACCTGTACGGTCCATATGACATTTCAAGAAACTACAAGTGGCAGACCGATTCGCTTGAGAATTTTTCAGAAAAAGTCCAGCGTCTGTATCTGGGCGATGACTACAAACTCATAACGTCGGGTTACAAATACACAATTCTGCCGGACAATACAGGATACCTTTACATAAGCAGTTTCAGCAACAGGATATCGGCATCTCAGCTTGATGCAATCCTGTCGTATTTCACACTGTGCAATGGCATCATTATAGACATACGTGGCAATGGTGGCGGTTATGTTGATGTTGCAGAACTCATAGCGGGCCGTTTTACCAATGAGAAAGTACTTGTAGGATACAACAGCTACAAGACAGGTGACGGTCATGACGATTTTTCAAAGCCGGCACCAAGATATGTCGTGCCTCCAGCAGACCATATCCGCTGGCAGAAACCGGTGGCCCTGCTTACCAACAGAGGTTGCTACAGTGCTGCCAATGATTTCACGCTGATGATGAAGTCCATGCCGCGGTCGCGCCAGTTCGGCGACAGAACCGGCGGTGGAGGAGGCTTGCCTGCATCGTCGGAACTTCCGTGCGGATGGTCTGTAAGGTTTTCTTCAGGCCCTTCATACGATAAGGCGATGAATGAGATAGAGACGGGCATCGAACCCGATGTCAAGGTTTTCATGACCGACAATGACACACAGTCCGATCCGATTATTGAAGCTGCCCGTGAGTGGATAAGCTCCATGCTTGTCAATCCGTGATTTTTTCATACCTTTGCAGTGCGCTTGGGAATACAGGCGCAGTTCTTTGCGGGCGTGGCGGAATTGGTAGACGCGCCAGACTTAGGATCTGGTATCTTCGATGTGTAGGTTCGAGTCCTATCGCCCGTACTTTTTTCTCCATATTGTTGGACGCAGAACAAAGGTTGTATATCTTTGAGGCTGTTATGCGTGGAATTAATGGAATTACGTGCGCTGTCGCGTCGGTGCTGGTATTCGGAATTCTAGCCGGCTCATGCTCTGAAAAGAGTCTTGACGCTGATGGCAATGGGGAAGCGGGAAACGGCCCTGCAGCCACCGCCCATCTTGATAAAATCACATTAGAGGAATCTTATTCCCCGACACAGTTCGAAAAGTTTCTGGAATCATCCACATACGCCGGCAGTCTGGGTATGGAGGATTATCTGAAACCTTTGTTTGCAGCATTCGTGGCATCAAGGGCAGCAGACATGTGGTCAATGATGTATCATGAGACCGGCGACATGTCGCTTGTCAACTGGAAGGTGGTGCGGCTGAATTTCGATTACCATACTGTCGATGTGAAAGGTGATTCCGTGGTACTGTCTGCCGCAATGTTCTATCCTGACAACACCAATGGTACGCCAGGACATGTGCTGGAATCAGTATCACTGACAGTCCATACGTATCTTGATTATGATTCTGACCGTCCTACGGCAAAAGGTGAAGTGACCATGTCAAGGGCACTGTGGAACAGCCTTGTGGTCATTCCTGATTTGCAGGGATTCGGTTCTTCAAAGGCACTCGGGGATGCTGAAATGATGAACACCGACATTGCGAACCAGATTGTTGACTGTGAAAGGGTGGCGTTGCAGATTGTCAAATCCAGAGGTCTGGTCATGGCCGATGACTACTATACGGATATATTAGGATACAGTCTTGGAACAGGTCCTGCACTTGGTACGGCAAAGTGGATGGAACAGTGCAGCAAACAGGACAGGGAACTGTTCCGATACAGCAAGGCTTTTGTGGGGGCCGGTATCTTCAATTATTTTGATTATGCTTCGTATTATCTGGATGTCAGGGCATCATGTCCGTTTGATGAACTTTATCCGGCACTCGTACCTACAATCCCGTTTTTCGCTACAGAAACAGACTTGTGCGGATACGAACCGGAAGACTTTTTCTCCGAAGACTATACTACGGTAATGGATACCATTGACGGTCATCTGTTCTCTCCGGCCACATTCAACCTGTGGAAGTGTGATGAAGGCTCGGACAATGACTACAGGAATTCCAGAACCTGCAGTTTTCTTAAGGGATCTGGTATATTTGACGTGTATGCATCGGACATGAATTCAAGGATCATGAATTTGGACACATCGCTTCCAAAGACCGCCGCTTTCAAAAAAATGTGCGAACGGCAGTCTCCATGCATCGGCTGGTGCCCAAAACATAGAATTCTCATTTTCCAGGGGGTGAATGACGATGTCATTCCATACGCTACAGCCAAAAATGCTTATAATACGCTGCTGGCCAACAGCCCCAATGGGGTGAATGACAATGTTGAACTGCTTTCGTTCGATGTGCCTGTAATTGAAAAGTTCCAGTTTACCCATTATACGGCCGTTGGCATTGCGCAGGCACGTATGATGACGTTCAAGGATCCTACAGTCGGTTATTGACTTAAAATTATAAATAAATGAATACAAGATTTCTGACATCGGCCATCATGTTAACGGCCGTCTGCGGTGCCGCAATGGCACAGAGTGTGACTCCTTCGGAGGAAGATGGAAAATATGTGATTACAGCCGGCAATGCTGTCATGACAGTAAACGCAAAGGAAGGAGGAAAGGTAATTTCCTACAAGCTTGACGACAAGGAAATGCTTTCACAGCTGCGCATGCAGAACCAGTACGGCAGCACCTTCTGGACAGCTCCGCAGAGCGAATGGAACTGGCCTCCTGTAAACGAGTTCGACCGCGCCGCTTACGAAGCCAGCCTTGATGGCGGTATCCTGACACTGACCAGCCAGCAGGCAAGGAAGCTTCCGTATGTAATCGAGAAGAAGTTCATGCCGGCCAAGAACGGCAAACTTATACGTGTGGCTTACACCATAAAGAACATGGGAACCGAGGCCCGCAAGGTGGCTCCATGGGAAATCTCACGCGTCATTTCCGACGAGAGCGGTCTGATATTCTTTGACGCTCCCGTTGAACAGATCGAGGCAGCCCAGGGCGAACTAATCCCATTCAAGGGTGAAGCCGGTGCATCATGGTACAACTTTGAGCAGACACGCGCCAACCGCAAGATCAATTCCGACGGCAAGGGTTGGCTGGCTTATGCCTTTGACGGTATGCTCATGGTAAAGAAGTTTGCCGACATCACTCCAGAAGAACCGGCTCCAGGCGAGGCTGAAATCCAGGTTTACGTAAACTCAGGCAAGAGCTACATTGAGCTTGAAAGCCAGGGCGCATACAAGGAGATAGCAGCCGGCGAATCGCTTACATGGACCGTTGACTGGTACCTGATGCCGCTCGATGCCGCCAAGGCCGTTCCGTCGGCAGCACTGCTGAAGACCGTGAACAAGGCCATCAAGGCATCAAAGAAAGCCAAGTTCTGAGAACCTGCGTTCGCGCAGCGTATGGAGGAATTCGAGGGGCATATTGTCGATATCCCGGCCAGAAGGGTATTTGACGGCAGAATTGTCGTTGAAAACGGAATCATTGCCGACATTGTTGAGATGCCGGTCAAGGGCTCTGACGTGCCATATATCATGCCCGGTTTCATTGATTCGCATGTCCATATAGAATCGACTCTGCTCATACCCGAAAACTTTGCGCGCATAGCAGTGCATCAGGGTGCGGTGGCGGCAGTCTGTGACCCTCACGAGATTGCCAACGTACTTGGCGTGCCGGGCATTGAATACATGGTTGACAACAGCAAAAAGGTACGGTTTCATTTCATGTTCGGCATTCCGTCGTGCGTGCCCTGTACGACAAACGAAACCAACGGTGCAACCATAAGCAGCAAGGATATAGAGAGACTCATTGACAGGCCGGAGTTCTATGGTCTTGGCGAAATGATGAATTTTGTTGGACTGAAGTTCGCTGACCCCGAGGTGCTTGCAAAAATCAGCTGTGCCCAGCGTGCGGGCAAACTGATTGACGGCCATGGCCCGGGCCTTAGAGGTGACGATGCCAGAACGATGTTTGCCAACGGTCTGTCGTGTGACCATGAGGTTGACCGTCTTGACATTGCACTGGAGCGTACGCACATAGGCATGAAAATCCAGATGCGTGAGGGAAGCGCGGCCTGCAATCTGGATGAACTTATGCCTCTGCTGGCCGACGATGAAAGCTGCGGCAGAACAATGTTCTGTACCGATGACAAATATCCCGATGAATTCTACTTCGGCTGCATAAACAGAATGGCGTCGCGCTGCGTAGCCGCCGGCTATGACCTGTGGCGCATACTGGAAACCGCATGCATGACACCTGTCCGACATTTCAGTACAGGTACGGGACTGTTGCAGAAGGGTGATCCGGCAAACTTCATCAAGGTAAACAATCTGGCAGATTTCGCGGTGCTTGAAACGGTAATAGACGGCTATACCGTTTTTGCTGACGGTCATTGTACCGACGGTTTCTGGCTTGACAGGACCAGCCCTGACCTGTATGTACCAAACTGCTTCAATGCCGTAGAGATGCAGGCAGAGGCTCTTGCTGTCAGGGATACCGGCCGGCCCGTAAAGGTCATAGTATCGACCGAAGGCTCGCTGTTCACTCAGGAAAAGACTGTAACGCCTGTTGTGAGAGACGGTCTCATTCAGACCGATGTTGACAACGACATGCTCAAGATTGCCGTATTGAACCGCTACGAGGCAAACGTCATGCCCGCTGTGGGCTTTGTCAGCGGATTCGGTCTGAAAAGCGGAGCATTGGCATCGACCATTGCCCATGACAGCCACAATATTGTCTGCATAGGGACGACCGATGAGGACATGGCAACGGCCATTAACGCACTTGTCAGGTGCAAAGGCGGGCTTTGTGTGGTCAAGGACGGATGCCCGCATGTGCTGGAGCTTCCTGTAGCCGGCCTTATGTCAACCAGAAGTCCCCGCGAGGTAGGTGACAGGCATGTCGAACTGAAAAAACTGGCAAATCAGATAGGCTGCAGCTACGCAGCGCCTTTCATGACTCTGTCATTCATGGCGCTTCCGCCAATTCCCGAACTGAAGATAACCGACAAGGGCCTGTTCAACGTGTCGGATTTCAACTTCACTTCGCTTTACGCCTGAGTTCCCTCCGGGGGGCGGAAAAGGCAATTGACCAACAGGCCGCCTTTTTTCATTTCTTTAGAATTGCGCTATTCCTCCCACGCCTTCGGCGCGTGCCTGACTTCAGAAATCAGAAAAATTGGAGAAAATCTTCGGCAACAATAGAAAATTAGTTACTTTTGTCGCTATAATTAAAATCTAAACATGACTAAAAAAGTGAAAGACATAACAGACTTATTGGAAAATAACGGGTGGCAATGCATTAGATTCAGGGGTGACCATAGAATCTACGCTAAGTCTGGAGCAAGGAGACCGGTTGTAGTTCCTGGCAACCTTAATGACGATTTGGCCATCGGGACATTAAAATCCATTCTTAGAGAAACAGGACTTGATTTTTGATGTTTGTAAACAGCGAAATATGGAAGCGAACATAATTACTGTAGTTATAGAAAGGGCTGACAACAACTTTTCCGCATACGTCAAGGAGGTCGATGGCATTACCGCCACAGGCAGTACCATAGATAAAATCAAGACATCTATCATGGAGGCTGTGGATGAGTATGTATCGGCATGCAAGGAACTAGGTCTTAATGTACCGCAAGTGTTAGCCGGACAATACAGAATCATCTTTGAACTTGACATTCAGAGTCTGCTAATGATTTATGAGGGCATCTTCACTAAATCTGGATTGGAAAAGCTGACGGGCATTAACCAGAAACAGCTATGGCATTATGCAAAGGGAGTGTCAAAACCAAGACAGGCACAGAAGCAGAAAATTGAGAACGCACTTCATAAGCTTGGCAACGAACTTATTTCACTTTCTTTCTAAAATATTGCCGTAAGTTGCAGTTGTAGGAACATACGTTTTTCTGGTGTGGGGTTTTGGAAACTACGCGCCACGTTGTGGCGCTATCCCGGCTCAGTCGATATTTAGTGGGGGAAGGCATAGATGGGGTTTGCCCGAAAAAGTA
>JAKSIQ010000031.1 GCA_024398755.1 Bacteroidaceae bacterium
TCGTAGGCACTCCGCCCGCGATATCACCATTTATTCTCTGTTGGGGTGGAAGAGTATGGCGAATGCTATGGCCAGAACCAGAGAGTAGGCCGCAAAGATGTACCATGCGGTGGTCCAGTCAGGGACGGGTGCATTGTATACCAGTCTGTCAACAACAGCACCGGCGGCAATCATTCCGATTGATGAACCCAAACCGTTGGTTGCCAGCATGAACAGTCCCTGGGCCGATGAACTTATGTCACCGCTTACATTGTCATTGACAAACAGTGAACCGGAAATATTGAAGAAGTTGAAGGCTACTCCATACACTATGCAGCTGAGAATCAGATATATTACACCAGGCATGTCAGGCTTGCCAATGGCGAACAGACCGAATCTGAGAGTCCATGCCACCATTGATATGAGCATGACAGTCTTGATACCGTATCTCTTTAGAAAGAAAGGTATGAGAAAAATGCAGAATGTCTCTGAAATCTGTGACAGGGAAAGAAGTGCGTTGGTGTTCCTTACCGCGAAGGTTCCGGCATAGGCCGGGTTGTCGCTGAATGAACTGAGAAACGGATTTGAATAGGCTTCTGTAATGTTGACCGCAGCCCCAAGGCATATTGAGAATATGAAGAAAACTGCAAATTTGCGCTCCTTCAAGAGTGTGAATGCCTTCAGACCAAGTCGGTCGGCAAACGATTCGCCTTCGTTCCTGTTTACAGGACATTCCGGAAGAGTCATTGCGTAAATGAACATTACGACAGACAGTATTCCTGACGCTGTAAGTTGTGTATAAGAATCCTGAAGTGCCACGCCGTCTATTCTTATCCAGTTGCTGCAAAGCATTCCGAAAACGAATCCTACTGTGCCGAAAGCACGTATGGGCGGAAAGGCGGTAACCGGATCCAGGTCTGATTGCTTCAGTATTGTGAATGCCACAGAGTTGCTTATGGCCAGCGAAGGCATGAAGAATGTCTGACTCAGTGCAATGAAAGTGAAAAGAATTCCGAATTCAGGCAATCCGTCAGCATTCATGCAGTAATGACCGGCGGCCAGCATGAAGAAGCCAGCCAGCAGGTGGCATAGCGCCAGCACTTTCTGCGCAGGAATATGGCGGTCGGCCACTATCCCCATCAGTGTGGGCATAACGAGTGTGACTATGCCCTGTGCTGTGAATATCCATTTGATTTTGTCTCCCAGTCCGATGCTGCTCATGTATCGTCCTATGGAAATAAGATATATTCCCCAGACGGCGAATTCAAGGAACAGCAGAAAAATAAGTTTCAATCTGACCGAAAATTTATCCATAATGCCTGCGTTTTTGAACTTCTGGCTAAGATTCTACAGAATGTTGCTCAAAAAAATCGCTATAATGCCGACCGGAGCAACGAATCGGACAAGAATGAACAACACATTGAGAAGCCATAATGGAATGCCAAGACTGCCATGGTTGCTCAGTTCGTCAATGAAATCTTCTTTTTTCAGTATCCACGATGCAAACAACACAATGAACAGGCCGCCGCATGTGAGCATGACGTTTGACGTCAGCTTATCCATGAAATCGAAAATGGAGTTTCCAAGAATGCTGACATCTGAAAGCACACCGAATGACAATGAGCATACCGTTCCGCATATTACATAGACTGTCGATGCAATGATTGTAGCGGTGACCCTTTTCAGCTTACACTCTTCAAGCAGGAATGCTACGAATTCTTCCATTTGTGATATGGACGATGTCACTGCAGCCATAAGCAGATTGAAGAAGAATAGCACTGAAATGATACCTCCTAACGGCATTTTCTGGAATATGTAGGGAAGCGTGATGAACACCAGGCCGGGACCTGCTTCAATCTCTGGAATGGTGCCGTTCATGTTGGCAATTGCAAAAATGGCAGGGAAAATGGCCATTCCTGCAAAAATGGCAAACAGAGTGTCCAATCCGACAACGACAGCAGATGACGAGACTATGTTCTCGCTGTCCCTGACGTAAGAACCGTATGTCAGAATTGCTCCACCTCCAATACTGATTGAAAAGAAAGACTGTCCTAATGCAGACATCATTACAGAACTGTCAATTTTGCTGAAGTCAGGCTTGAACAGGAATTTCAATCCGTCTACCGATCCTGGCAGTGCAAGTGATCTCACAGTCACAAGAATGATGATTGCGAACAGTACCAACATCATTATTTTGGAGAACCTTTCAATGCCTTTCCGGACTCCTGCACATATAATTACGGCATTCAGAACAAGGAATATTGCGGTATATGCTATTGGCGAAACCGGTGAACTTATGAACTCATTGAAACGGATACTGAAATCAGCACCCTGAGCCATGTTCAATGTGAATGATTCCAACATGTACTTGACTGTCCATCCTCCGACAACACAATAGAATGACATCATGCAGAATGAAGTCAGAATGCACAGAATTCCTGCAAAGTTCCATACTTTTTTGCCTGACAGTTTCCCGAATGCCCGGAAGGAATTGCTGCGGCTGCGCCTTCCCAGCATGTATTCGGTTATGAAGACTGGCAGGCTGATAAGCAACAGCATGACAACGTACAGAAGAATGAAAGCTGCTCCACCGTTCTGTCCCACCATATATGGAAAACGCCACATGTTGCCAAGGCCTATGGCTGAGCCGGACATGGCAACAATCACCCCAAAGCGTCCTGCAAACTTTTCTCGAACAGCATTTATCTTATAGAAATCTTTTGATGCCATATTTGTTCAGTTATCAGGTTATCTCAATTCAAGATTGAAAACCCGGTCAAGTTCAGCCAGTGCCGCATTTGACTCTTTCATTCTGGCATATTGCTGGTCACGTGAAAGAATGTGCTCCACATGCCGTTCTTCGTCAATCTGAATATTCATCTGAAGAGTGGGGCACGATACGGCTTTTCTCAGATAGTCAAGAATGCGCTGGCGGGCAGTTTCAATTTCCTGAGCCATCATCGGGTTGCCGGCTTGAATCATGAAAGATGATTCCGATATCATTATGGGCTTGCAGTTACACATGCGGTTCTTCAAAGGAGAGTCTTCTCTTTGCAGGCTGGCGGCAAATGCGGTCCAATGGTATTGCAGAAGGTCGTCTGTTACCGGTTTGACAATGACGTTACTGTCGGTTGCCGGTGTGGTATTTGCTGTGGACTGCTTATTGTCGTCGCTGACGGTATTCTGACTGTGAAATATTGAAGTAAACAGACTGTCAGCCTTTATGTTTGGGGCCGATGCCTTCGGCTTCACACTTTCGGCAGGCTTCACACTTTCAGCGTTTTTGGCGCTTTCAACAGGCTTTATTGTAGTACCTGCAGGAGCCAGTTCTGCCCTGACGTTTCTTGCCTGGGGCTGTGCCGACTGGAATCTTTTGAATATGGGTTTCAATTTTCCGGGCTTTCGCCCACTGCTGTCGTCGTCTTCGTCAGCCTGGGCTGCCTGAATCAGCGCAAGTTCAATGAGCAGACGCTTGTTCTTGCTTATCCTGTAGTTCAAGTCGCAGTCATTGCATATCTTAAGGGTGCGGTACAGAAATTTCGGCTGGCATTTTGCGGCCTGTTCCTGATAGCGCTTTCTCATATCGTCACTGGTCTGGAGCAAGGGAAGTGTGCTCGCGTCCTTGCTTACAAGCAGATTGCGCACATGCAGCATCAGACCGCCAATAAGATGGCTACCGTCAAAACCACGTGACAGTATGTTGTCCAACAGCAGCAATGAGTCCGGAATACGTTTTTCAAGCAACATGTCAGTAAGTCTGAAATAGCAGTCGCTGTCAATGATGCCCAGATTCTCCAATGTCTTTTCGTATGTGACGCTGCCATGTGTGAAACTGACTGTCTGGTCAAATATTGACAGGGCGTCGCGCATTCCTCCGTCCGACTTTTCGGCAATTACGGCCAAAGCGCGGTCGTCGGCGGTAACGCCTTCCTTCTGTGCCACTGACTTCAGATGGGCGACAATGTCGGCATTGGTTATCCTGCCGAAATCGTATGTCTGGCAGCGTGACAGTATTGTCGGTATTATCTTGTGCTTTTCGGTGGTGGCCAGAATGAATATCGCATAATGAGGCGGTTCTTCGAGCGTTTTCAGAAAGGCGTTGAAAGCTGCCGAACTGAGCATGTGGACCTCGTCAATGATGTACACCTTGTATTTGCCGTTCATCGGCGGTATGCGTACCTGCTCGGTCAGATTCCTTATATCTTCAACTGAATTGTTGCTGGCTGCGTCAAGCTCAAACACGTTGTATGAACGCATCTCTTCGTTGAAACTGCGGCATGATTCACATTCTCCGCAAGCTTCCCCATCCGGCTTGGGATTGGTGCAGTTTATGGTCTTGGCGAAAATGCGTGCGCAGGTTGTCTTTCCAACGCCTCTCGGTCCGCAGAACAGATATGCGTTTGCCAGTTTGCCCTGTTTAATGGCATTCTTCAATGTCGTGGTCAGAGCTCCCTGACCTACAACGCTGTCAAATGTAAGCGGACGGTACTTTCTGGCAGATACTATATAGTCATCCATTATTTAAACAATTTCCGTTTCAAAGTAGTCCAAAGATATGCTTTTTCGCTTGAAAGACAAAAGGGAAATAAGAAATAATGCTAAATTTGCCGTGTCCGCAAAATGCTGTTCGGATTCATGCAAAATGGAAAGTTCCTTTATCAGAAAACTGATAGATTTCATATCTGCCTACAAGTACTGGATAGTTGCAGGGCTTTTCCTGCTGATTGTCACGGTAGGCAGTGAAAACAGCCTGATAAGACGGGCTGCTGTGCGTCATGAAATCAGAGTGCTTGAACAGCAGAAAGCACATATTGAGGAGGAAATGTCACGTGATCGTGAAATTCTGAAGGAATTGAGCAGTGACAGCCTTATTCTTGAGCATCTTGCCCGTGAAAGGTACAATATGCAGAGAGCAGACGAGGACGTGTTTATTGAACAGAACTGAATATGGACGATACAAGAGACAAATTGCTGGAAGCATGTTCTTTCGTTGGCGGAATAATGGTGCTGGCTGGTGCGGTATTGCGTATGACTGATTTTGATATGTCAGCCTGGATATTCCTGACCGGCAGTATTTTCTTTGCTGCAGCCATACTGTCAGACCGTTATCGTGGTGATGACAAGGTTATGAAACGTCTTGGCCGTCAACGTTCTTTCGGAGCGGTTCTTCTATTTGTGACGGCGTTGCTCATGTTCTCAGATCCGTTGCACGCAAAACTTCTTTCGGGTGAATTGCATGTTGGCGAGACACTGCGTACACTGCTGTTGTCTCTGACAAAAAGAAACAGTTGGATTGTCACTATGTCACTGTCGGCTGTCATTCTGCTCTATTCGGTATTCCGTATGGAAAACAGACAGAAGAATTCTGAAGACAATTGTTCAGGAAAAATATAGTACGTTAGATTTTTTTTAGAGCCAACGCACTGATTTTCATTGTACTTTTGTGACGTCATTACAAAATAACACTTAAATGCGCTTTATCAGAAACGCTGTCGTTCCGGTTTTGGCCGTTCTGCTTGTATCCTCTTGCAAGAGTGAGTATAGCGTTGAGGGTTCAGTTGACTCTTTCGGGTATGAAGGCTGTTCAATGTCTCTTGTGGAGTTTGCAATGGACGGCTTCAATGTCATTGATTCATGCCGTGTGCTTCATTCACGTTTCCAAATGAACGGTCCGGTAGATTCTGTCCGTTTTGTCATGCTCTGCAAGGACAGCATTCCGGTTCTGCCAATGTATCTGGAGAAAGGGAATACTGTCATTAAGATCAGTCCGACCGGAATGAGGGTGTCCGGTACACGTCAGAATGACCTGTTCTATTCCTTCCTTGATGAGAAGAATGACATTGACAACCGGTTTGACGAAATGCAGCAGAGACGCATGCAGATAATGCAGTCTGATGTCATTGATTCAGAAGAACTGCAGATGGTTCATGACAGCCTTTCAACAATAATCCGTGAATGTGAAGACCTGATTACAACGTTCATACTCTCAAATACGAGAGAACAGGCGGCAATTGGTGTCTTTTCAATGCTTCTTGGCCAGTATGACCACATGTCACCACTTGTAAGGAGAATTCTTGATTCCGCTCCCGATTCTTTTTTCAAAAATCCGACTGTAGCTGAGTACACAGCAAAGGTGGGATATGTACACTGACACGTTCAGTCTGTAATCAGCCCGTCTTCCACGGACTGTTGGGCGGCTTGTGCCGTCTGTCGCAGCAGTGCGATACGCTGTGTCGTTTCCATATTGGATGGCATGCTGCATGTCATGTCTATAGGCTTGTGTACTGTAATGCTTACGCAGTGACGGTTGACATGCCAGTCGTGACGCGACATGACCTGATAACAGCCGTTTATTGTGACAGGAAGAACCGGCAGCCCAAGGTCTGCTGCAATCTGGAATGAACCGCGTTTGAACTGGTGCAGTTTTCCATCGGGGGTGCGGGTACCTTCTGGAAATATAATCACTGACATACCGTCTGACAGCTGGCGCTTTGCCTTGTTCAGACTTTCGTACGAGCGCATGGCCGATGCGCGGTCAATGCAGACGTGCCCAGCTGCCTTGCAGGCCCATCCTACAAATGGGATTCTGCCTATTTCCTTTTTCATGAGCCACTTGAAATTGATTCCAATGTGACCGTACAGGGCGAATATGTCAAAGAAACTCTGATGATTGGCTACAACCACGTATGACTGTCCGGGTGTTATGTTCTCTTTTCCGTCAATGTGAACCGGAATAAGAAAAATGTGACAGAACAGACGTCCCCATATCATGCCGGGCCAGTATCCCCAGAAGCGGTTGTCAAAAATGCAGCCTATCAGGCAGGTTATGGCGGCCACAATGGTAATGACAAGCATTACAGGCAGGGCAATGAATATCTGATACAGCAGGTATATATGTTTCATGATGGGAAAAACTCTTATCTGTTGAATGTTACGGCCTGTCCCATGACGTTGGTGTCAAAAATGCCGTTATCAAACACCCGGTGTCCGTTAACCCATGTGGACAGCACCTTCCAATGGAAACGCTCGCCGTCAAACGGAGTCCATCCGCATTTTGTAACAGAGTTCGAGTCCGATGCGGTCCAACTGATGTCATGTGACAGAATGGTGAAATCGGCTTTGTATCCTTTCCTTATGAAACCGCGGTCTTTGACTTTGAACAGACGAGCGGGATTGTTGCACATAAGTCTGACCACATCGGCCACACTCATCACCCCCTTGTCGGCAAGCTCCAGCATGGCAACAAGCGAGTAGGGCAGCACTGGCATTCCTGATGCGGCTTTTGCGGCGCCGCCTTCCTTTTCCTGCATCAGATGCGGTGCATGGTCGGTTCCAATCACATCGACAGTGCCATCGGTCAGTGCTCTGCGCAGAGCCTCCCTGTCGGCCTGTGTCTTTACGGCCGGATTGCACTTTATTCTTGTACCCAACCTGCTGTAGTCGTTGTCAGTAAACCACAAGTGGGCCGGACAGCATTCGCAGGTTATGTTCTTTCCTTCAAGGTCACCTTGACTGAACAGAGACAGTTCGCGTTTCGTACTTATGTGCAGGATGTGCAGATGTACGTCGGTTCCGGCAGCTATATCAAGCGCTTTCGAGGTCGATGCGTAGCAGGCCTCCTCGCTGCGTATCTGCGGATGGAAGCACACATCAGGGTCATCGCCGTACTGCATGCGGAAATGCTCCATGTTGGCATTGATGACCGATGTGTCTTCACAATGCGCTGCTACAGGTACACGGCTTGTCCGGAACAGTTCCTTGATGCGGCTTTCGTTGTCGACCAGCATGTTGCCGGTACTTGAACCCATGAACAGTTTGACACCGCAGACCTTTTTCGGGTCAATCCGCTCAATCTGGTCCAGATTGTCGTTGGTTGCACCCAGATAGAACGAATGGTTCACTATTGAACTGGCCGCAGCGTTTTCAAATTTGTCATTAAGGGTCTGTATGGTTGTGGTTGCCGGTTTGCAGTTCGGCATGTCAAATACGGTGGTAACACCGCCTGCTGCCGCAGCCAGACTTTCACTGCCTATGGTTGCCTTGTGTGTGAGTCCGGGATCACGGAAATGAACATGATCGTCAATGACACCGGGCAACAGCCATTTTCCTTCAAGGTCTATAACGGAGCATGCCTCATGACATATGGCATCGGCCTGTGCATTGGAAAGAATGATGTCGGCAATGGTCTCTCCGTCAATAAGAATACCTGCTTTGCAAACAATGCCGTCAATGACTGTGCTGGCGTTTTTCAGAAGAATCTTACCCATTATGCTGCAGGCTTCTGAGGATACTTTCTGAACCAGCTTGAAATCTTAAGCCTAATGACGCCGAAAAGAGCTTCGCTGAATATTCCGCCGCTCATTTTTGAAGTTCCAAGTTCGCGGTTCACGAATACTACAGGCACTTCCTTGATTTTGAATCCGCATTTGAAAGCGGTGAATTTCATTTCAATCTGAAAGGCGTATCCCTTGAAGTGAATCTTATCGAGTTCCACAGTCTCGAGTACCTGACGACGGTAGCATTTGAATCCTGCAGTGGTGTCATGTATAGGCAGACCGGTAATCATGTGGACATACTTTGATGCGAAATATGACATGAGCACTCTGCCCATAGGCCAGTTCACTACATTCACACCGCTCACGTAACGGGAACCGATGGCAACGTCATATCCTTCCTTTCTGCAAGCTTCAAGCAGACGCGGAAGATCCTGCGGGGCATGTGAAAAATCCGCATCCATTTCAAAAATGTAGTCATATCCGCGTTCAATAGCCCATTTGAACCCTGTTATGTAGGCAGTGCCAAGCCCCTGTTTGCCCTGACGTTCAATCAGAAACAGACGATCCTTGAATTCATCAAGCATCAGTCCTTTGACAATACTGGCAGTGCCGTCGGGCGATCCGTCATCAATGATAAGAATGTTGAAACCGTGATCAAGGCCGAATACGGCTCTGATGATGTTTTCAATGTTTTCCTTTTCGTTATATGTCGGGATAATGACTATGCTGTCGCTGGTATTCATGTCGTTTAATTGTAGGGCTATCGCAAAATTGGCAAAAAAACCTTTATCTTGAATGTTTGGAAGCTGTTTTTTTCGCTTTGCCACGACGCTTGTTCTGGCGGTCGCGGTTTATTGAACGCTGCAGGAACAGAATCAGAATTGCCGAAATGGCAATTGCAAGTACTACAATCATGCCTATGTTCAGGCTGTCGCCTTTGACTCTTGACCACATGTCAAGCATTGCTTCGGTTCGGTTTCCGGCATCGTGCATAAGTGCGCAGCGTCTGATGATTGTGGCATCCGGATACTGGACAGGACTGACCTTGACACTGTCGGCTCCTTCGCCGAAGAAATATGAAAGATTGACCGTTTCTTCAAGACTGTCATCAATTTTGCTTTCAAGAATATCGCGGGTGCCTATCACACTGACATAACCTATGGCATCCATGTTGCGCATGGCATTTTCGCTCATACACATGAAATTGATAAACCAGTTTGCAGCCTTGACATTCTTGGCGTATATTGGAATGACCCATCCGTCAAACCATACGTTGCTGCCTTCTTTTGGAACCACATAGTCCAGATTTACAGCGTCGCCGACTTCTTCGAGGGCCCACATTGCGTCACCGCTCCAAGTCAGATTCACCCATGCCTTTTCCTGAATCATACGTTCTTTGCCAAAGTCAACCTCCCATCCGGCAAAGTTCTTCTTGGCACAGTTGATGGTGTCTTCAAATAATTTCAAAGACGGATATGTGGCATCGTTCATCACTTGTTCACGTGTTATGGTGCCGGCTGCAATTTCATTCTTGCGCAGGTACAACATGACAGAACCATATACGTCACGGACGGCATCCTTCATGAGAATCCTGTTTTCAAGACGCGGATTCCACAGAATTCCCCAGGTTTCGGCTTCTTCTTTCGATACATAATCAGTGTTGTAAAGAATACCGGTTGTTCCCCACATGAAACCTACTGCGTAATCGCTTGCCTTCATGTCGGGTGTTGACAGGCGGTTGAACTGCTCTGTCGCGAATGGTGATACGTTTTGAGTGTAGTCGGGCACACTTCCGAAATCACGGTCCAGAGGCAGAAGCATACCGTTCTTGAGCATGCGTTCTATGATGTACTCTGACGGGCATACAACGTCATAGTCCTCATGCCCGGTCTCTATTTTGGTAAGCATGACCTCGTTTATGTCAAAGGTCTGATAGATGACATGGATTTCCTGGCCGGTGTTTTCCTGATACCACTGCTCGAATTCAGGAATCAGGTCTTCATCAATGTAATCGGCCCAATTGTAGACTTTAAGAATGTGGTCACGGTCATTGTCGGCCATTGTGTGTGCAAATGGTACAGCAAGCAGCAATGATGCTGTCAGAAGAAATCTGGTGATTTGTTTCATTGTTGTTTGAAAGAAAGCGTATTAGTGTTGTTGTTCTTTTGCAAGTCGATTGCTGCGGTAATTGAAGACCAGCAGCAGAATCAGTACGGTAAGGAAAATGATGGCTGCCAGACATCGGAGCTCGGGTGTCAGGCCACCTTTGCGTGCATCGGCATAAATGTATGTTGACAACGTTTCAAGACCGTCACTTCCTTTGGTGAACAGCGTGACTGCAAAATCGTCAATTGACAAGGTGAACGAAAGAATGAATCCGCTGAACATTCCCGGTCTGATTTCGGGGATAATCACTTTCCTGAAAGCCTGTAGCGGCGTTGCGCCCAAATCGAGCGCCGCCTCGTAAATGTTAGGGTTCATGCGTGCCAGACGCGGCATTACATTCAGAACCACGTATGGCGTACAGAACACAGTATGAGCAAGTATTACGGTCAGGTAGCCTCCGGAAATGCCAAGACTGATGAACAGCAGGAACAATGATATTCCGGTAATGATGTCCGGATTTATCATTGGTATGTTGTTTGTGAACTGTATGGCCTGACGAAGCTTGCGGTTCCTGATATTGAAAATTCCGACAGCTGCAATACTGCCCAATATGGTTGACAGGGCAGCAGCCATTACTGCAATCACAACTGTATTGATTAATGCAGTCATGATTGTCGCACTGTGCGCAGCATGGCCTGAAAACATGTTGGAATACAGCTCAAGCGAGAATCCGCGCCAGTCACCTATAGATTTGGAACTTGTGAAAGAGAAAATTATGATGATGGCAATCGGAGCGTACAGCGCAAGCAGAAGCAGGTACAGGTACGACTGTGCAAGAATCTTCTTCATCATATCAGACCTCCCTGGTTAAGTTCGCCATCATCCTGATTCCCGGTGGCAAAACTGGTTATTGCAATTATTGCCAGCATTATCAATGAAAGGGCGGCACCGTAATTCATGGTATCGCTCATCATTATATTGTCCTGTATTATCGAACCGAACAGACGCTTGTTGTTCAAAGTCAGTATTTCTGAAATGGCGAATGTCGATATTGTGGGCAGAAAAACCATCATTATTCCGCTTATTATCCCGGGAACTGACAGCGGCCATAACACCTTGGTGAACACCTGCATGTTTGTGGCTCCAAGGTCCTGTGCGGCTTCAATGTAGCTTTTGTCAATCTTGCGTATGGTATTGTAGATCGGGTATATCATGAACGGCAGGAAATCATAACACAAACCGAAAATGAGCGCTCCTTCACCAAGTTTCAGGTGCAGAAAGTCAAACAGCGCCACAGTGGCCAGAGACCGCATGAGTACGTTTATCCACATTGGAAGAATGAACAGAAGAATCAGGGTGCCGCCTTTCGTCAGTTCGGAATTGCTGAGAATATAGGCCGCGGGATAACCAAGCAGAATGCAGATGACGGTTGTGATAAGTGCAATTCCGACCGAATACACGAATGTGTTCAATGCTTCCGACTGGGTGAAGAACTTTGTGATATTCTGCAGAGTGAAACTGCCTTCGGTATTGCGGAATGCATAGATGCCTATCAGAATCAGAGGCAATACAACAAAAAAGGCAAGAAACAGCGCATATAATATTGTCCAGTTGCTGCGCTTGGCAATAAATTTCTGTATATTCATTCCACTTTGCTTATTTTGAGTGCTTGTGGAAGAATCTTTATGCCGACCATGTCGCCGTCATCCCATACTTCGCTGGTGTTTACGAAAATGTCTTCACCGTTTTCCGATGTGACTGTGAGATGATAGTGGTTGCCCTTGTACAGAATGAACGACACCGTTCCTACGGCATCGCCTTCGTCGCTGTAATCCATCAGTTCCACATCGTCAAAACCGAAACGGACTTTTACATCGGCTCCGTCTTCAATGCCGGTCTGCGGTTCGCATTCGAATGTGCCGCCCAGCATTTCAATATGAGTGCTGTCGGCAAGCACACCGTCAATGACATTGTACAGCCGCTCGCGGTGCATTACGTGTATGTCATTGGGCTTGATTATCAGGCTCACTTCCTGGCCGGCCTCGAACATGTTGTAATCCTGAATGATAAGTTCGTATCCGCGGTCAGTCACTACGGTCATTTCGTAGTGTACGCCCTTGAATATGCAGGCAGTCACCCTGCCGCTAATCATGGCGTTGGCGTTGCGGGCCATAATGTATATGTCTTCGGGGCGCAGTACCACATCAACGTGTTCGTTAGGCTGGAAGCCTTCATCCACACATTCGAATTCCTGATACATGAACTGGACCTTGTGGTCTTCAACCATTATACCGTTCAGAATGTTGCTGTCGCCAATGAAATCGGCCACAAACGGATTGACAGGTTCGTTGTATATGTCGGTCGGACGGCCAATCTGCTGGATGCGGCCCTTGTTCATGACAACTATGGTGTCGCTCAGTGTCAGAGCTTCTTCCTGGTCGTGTGTAACGTAAATGAAGGTGATGCCAAGCTCCTTGTGCATCTGCTTCAGTTCCATTTGCATGTCCTTGCGCATCTTGAGGTCAAGGGCTGCGAGGGGTTCGTCAAGTAGCAGTACCTGAGGCTTGTTTATTATGGCACGTGCAATTGCAACCCTCTGCTGCTGGCCGCCTGACAGCGAGTCCACATCACGTTCCTCGTAGTCTGTCAGGCCGACTATCTTGAGCACGCGACGCACCTGACGGTCTATGCTTTCTTCGTCCTCTTTCTTGAGTTTCAGACCGAATGCAATGTTGTCGTACACGTTCAGGTGGGGGAACAGAGCGTACCGCTGGAATACGGTATTCATAGGACGTTCGAACGGCGGAACGTCGGTGATGTCATTGCCGTTCATGCGGACACAACCCTCTGACGGCATGTTGAAGCCTGCCAGAATCCGCAAAAGAGTGGTCTTGCCACAGCCTGAAGGACCTAGAATCGTGACAAATTCGCCTTGTCTGACAAAAAGGCTTACATCATTGAGAACCTGCTTGTCACCGAACCATTTTGACAGGTGATCAATCTCAATAATGTAAGCCTTTTCATTTGAACTTTCTGCAGTGTGTCCTGCAACCGGAATGTCGGGCGCACGATGAATGCAGCCCTCGTCTGAGAGTGGCTTAGGGCTGAAACTCATGATGTTGTCTGCCATTTCTGCTGCTTGTTTTATGTTATAAATACCTTATTATCTCTTTTGGGCCTGCAAAGTTAGTTTTTTTGTAAATTTGCCACTGGTTTTCAGATTGTTTTTTTTTAGGGAAACCGTATTTTTACTGTCGATGGTTTCTTTATCAGATTTGAGTGCCAGGTACATACAGTCTGCCGGTGGCAGAGCTCTGGCCAGAATACTTTCAGAAAAAAGTGGAAAGAACATTTTTCTGAAGGGCCTTTCCGCGTCATCGGCCCCCATGCTTTTTGCACAAGTTCTTGACAACCAGTCATTACGCTGTGCTCTGTTCATACTTGACGACCAGGAGAGCGCCGCCTATTTTTACCATGATCTGGTTCAGATAAGGGGCGAAGAGAATGTCCTGTTTTTTCCGTCAGCCTACAGGCGCGCGGCCAAGTACGGACAGAAGGATGACGCATCGGCCATACTGCGCACCGAAGTGCTGAGCCGGCTGACGTCGCTTGATGCCGGAATGCCGGTTCTTATGGTGGTGGCGTCGCCCGATTCTCTGGCAGAGACGGTTGTTGCAAAACGCTGTCTTGACGAGCGCTCAATCACGCTCGCCAAAGGACAGACCGTTGATCGCGACAGCCTGCAGGACCGTCTGCTTGAGCTGGGCTTTGAGCGGGTTGACTATGTGTACGAACCCGGGCAGTTCGCGCTGCGCGGAAGCATACTTGACGTATTCTCGTTCTCAAGCGAACACCCTTTCAGAATAGACTTCTTTGGCGATGACATTGACTCGATGCGCCGCTTTTCGGTAGAGAGCCAGCTGTCGATGGATCCCGTTGACAGTGTGGTCATTGTTCCCGAAATGAAGGCCGATGCAATGGCCGGCAGCGTCTCACTGCTTGAGTTCCTGCCGTCGGACAGCATTGTGGCCGTGCATGACATGCTTCTTGCGGCAGACCGCATTGACGCCATAAGCCGCGATGCACTTGATGTTGACGGCATGGCGGCACGCATGCGACGTATTGATGCCGGAAAGGATGCGGCCGTTTCCGTGACCGATGCGGGGCTGCCGGAACTGCCGGCAATGCTTGACAAGGAGAATTTCCTGAGAAAACTTATGCCGTTCAGAATTATGGAGTTCGGCGGGGCATCGGGCCAGATGTCAGTGGGTGACACCGTGAATTTTGACATGACGTCACAGCCTTTGTTCCACAAGAATTTCGACCTGGTTTCGCAGGTTCTGGGTGACTATATTGTAAAGGGCTACAGACTGTATCTGCTGACCGACAACCCCAAGCAGGGCGAGCGTCTGGAAAGCATCTTTGCCGAACGTGGCGAACACATTCCGTTCGAGACGGTTGGAAAGACCCTGCACGAGGGCTACGCTGACAACACTCTGAAATGCTGCTTCTTTACCGACCACCAGATATTTGACCGTTTCCACAAGTACAGCCTGAAGAGTGACCGTGCCCGGGGCGGCAAGATGGCGCTCACCCTGAAGGAACTCAGCGAGTTCCAGATAGGTGACTACGTAGTTCACATAGATCATGGAGTGGGGCGCTTCGGCGGTCTGGTGCGCATTCCCGAGGCCGGCGGCTTTCAGGAGAAGATTAAAATCATATACAGGAATGACGATGTGGTGTTCGTGTCAATCCATTCCCTGCATAAAGTCTCAAAGTACAAGGGAAAGGAAGGCGAGGAACCGCATATAAACAAACTGGGCACTGCCGCCTGGGACAACCTGAAGGAAAAGACCAAGGGCAAGATAAAGGACATTGCACGTGACCTGATTAAGCTGTATTCGCGCCGTATGGAGGAGAAAGGCCATGCGTTCAGCCCCGACAGCTATCTGCAGAGCGAACTTGAGGCCAGCTTCATATACGAAGACACGCCCGACCAGCTCAAGGCTACACAGGATGTGAAGGCCGATATGGAGAGTTCGCGCCCTATGGATCGTCTGGTGTGCGGCGATGTGGGATTCGGCAAGACCGAAGTGGCCATTCGTGCAGCCTTCAAGGCCGTATGTGACAGCCGTCAGGTGGCTGTGCTGGTGCCTACCACCATTCTGGCGTTCCAGCACTATCAGACTTTCCGTGACCGTCTGAAGAACTTCCCGTGCAGGGTCGAGTACCTGTCGCGCGCACGTTCCGCGGCTCAGGTGACAAAGATTCTTGAGGATCTGGAACAGGGCAGGATTGATATTGTTGTAGGTACGCACAAGCTCATAAGCAAACAGGTGAAGTTCAAGGACCTTGGACTGCTGATAATTGACGAGGAACAGAAGTTTGGCGTGGGCGTCAAGGAGAAGCTCAAGCAGATGAAGGTCAACGTTGATACCCTGACCATGACCGCAACGCCAATTCCGCGTACACTGCAGTTCTCGCTCATGGGAGCCAGAGACCTGTCTGTCATACAGACTCCGCCACCGAACCGCTATCCCATACAGACCGAAGTGCACGTGTTCAGCGCCGATATAATACGCGAGGCCGTGAACTTCGAGATGAGCCGCAACGGCCAGCTGTTCCTGATATCGAACCGCATATCGTCACTGCCGGAACTGGCCGGTATCGTGCAGCGCGAGGTGCCTGACGCACGTGTATGCATCGGCCACGGCCAGATGGACCCTGACGAGCTGGAAAAGATTGTCACCGGTTTCATGAACTATGACTACGACGTGCTGGTGGCAACATCGATTGTCGAAAACGGAATTGACATTCCGAATGCGAATACGATTATAGTGAACCAGGCCCAGAATTTCGGTCTGAGCGACTTGCATCAGATGCGCGGGCGCGTGGGCCGAAGCAACCGCAAGGCGTTCTGCTATCTGCTGGCACCTCCGCTTGGAGTGCTGCCGCAGGATGCGCGCCGCCGTCTGCAGGCCATTGAGAATTTCAGCGACCTTGGAAGCGGACTGCAGCTGGCGCTTCAGGACCTTGACATACGCGGCGCAGGCAATCTGCTGGGTGCCGAACAGAGCGGCTTCATTGCCGACCTTGGTTACGAAACCTACCAGAAGATACTCAAGGAGGCCATGCGCGAACTCAAGAACGACGAATTCCAGGATCTTGAGGAACTCAAGTCGCAGGAGAAGGGCGGGGCCGATGCCAGTGCCTACGTTGACGAATGCACCGTTGAAAGCGATCTTGACATGTTCTTCCCGGAAAGTTTCGTGCCGAATGGCAGCGAACGCATATTGCTGTACCGCGAACTTGACGGCATGGAGCGTGAAGAAGACATTGTCCGATTCAAGGAACGTCTGCAGGACCGTTTCGGTAAGATTCCGCAGTCGGCTATGGAACTGATACGCGTGGTTTCACTGCGCCGTATGGGACGCGAGCTTGGCATTGAGAAGATTTTCCTGAAGGGCGGCCGCATGAGCATGTTCTTTGTATCGAACCTGGACAGCCCTTACTATTCGGGCAACGTGTTCGGCCGTGTCATTGCCTACGCTATGGACAATCCGTTGAGTTGCCGCATCCGTGAAGAGGCCGGCAAACGCAGCCTTCTCATTACCGGCGTTCCAAATATTGAAACCGCCATATCCATTCTCAGTAAAATCTGATGGCCGTCAGATGCCGTTCGTGTAGGTCTGCATGGTGCCGTCCTGTGTCTCGTAAATCAAAAAGACTTTGACATCGGGCAGGCGTGATACCATTGCTTTTGCGCTGTCAAGCCCCATTACCATCATCGAGGTGGCAAGCGCGTCGGCATAAGCGCAGGTAGGAGCCAGAACTGTGGCTGACAACAGACTATGGCTTACAGGTGTACAGGTGAACGGATCTATGGTGTGGGCAACCTTGCGTCCGTCCTTTATGTAGAAATTGCGGTAGTTGCCCGATGTTGCCATTCCTATATTTGTAACGCTGATAATGGTGTCCAGCCCGTGGTTCATTGAAAGGGTATCGTCAACAGGCTTGGAAATGCCAATGTTCCAAGGCGTTCCGTGCGGATTGTGTCCCGATACCACCACTTCGCCGCCAATTTCGACCATAAAGTCCGTGCAGCCGTTCTCCTTTAGGGCACGTGCCGCCATGTCGCTGCCGAAACCTTTTGCAATGGCGCTGCAGTCCAGCATGATACGGCTGTCGTCCTTTACAATAAGACCGTCGGTTTCATGAATCTTCCAGTATCCGACAATCTCCTTCAGACTGTCAATGACGTTCTCTGAAACCGGCACGGAATTCTTGAATCCGAATCCCCAGGCGTTGACTGCCTGGGCCACTGTAATGTCGAATGCCCCGTGTGAAATGTCTGAGACATTCATGGCCAGACGCATCACTTCAAGGAACATGCTGTCATTGACCTGAATGGAATCGGCCGCCTTGTTGATTTTCGATATGGTCGATTCGGGGTTGAACATGGACAACGCGTTGTCAACGGCATTCATGGCCGCCAGCAGCTCAGGCTCAAGGTCCCGGTCTGCAAGATATGTCACGTTGTAGCTTGTTCCGAACACCAGACCGTTTGTCTTGTGGTACTCCATTCTGCCGCCTGTATGGCTTTGCTGGCGGCTTTCACTGAGAATGAAATACGTTCCAATAATAAGGAATGCCAGAAACGGATAATGCCACTTTTTCATCTTTCCTATGCTGTAAGATGTTCAACAAGAATTCTGATACCTATACCAAGCAGAACCAGTCCTCCCGGAATTTCAACGGGAAACTTGAAGCGTGAGCCTGCAAATGCTCCTATGAAGAAGCCTGCAACCGAAAACAGGAATGAGCCTATTGCAATTATTCCTATTGGCAACAGAATGCTGCCTGGCGTGTCATATCCGGTGCAGCCGAATGACAGACCTACAGCCAGCGCGTCGATGCTTGTGGCAACGGCCATAGTCACGGTAGTGCTGAATTCCGATGGGTCAAAACTGTGCTCCCCGTCGTCAGGTTTCAGACCGTCAATTATCATGCGTCCGCCCAGAAACGCCAGCAGACCGAAGGCAATCCAATGATCCCAGGCGCGTATGGCATCGGCAAAGAAACTCATACCCAACCAGCCCAGCATCGGCATCAGTCCCTGAAAGAAACCGAACATGACGGCGGTAATGAGCATGGTCCTGACAACCAGACGGCGCTGTATCAGACCGCTGGCAACAGACACGGTGAAGCAGTCCATCGCCAGGGCTATAGAAAGAAGAACAAGTTCTAATATCGACATTTTTCGGAACCCGCTGTTTCGGTCTGAACTGGAACTTCAGCTCAGAATGTCTTGGCAATCTTGTAGTCGTTGCGGCTACCCGAACTGCGGCTTATAAGTTCTGCCAGGAAACCGGCCAGGAACAGCAGAGTGCCGAGCACCATTCCGGTAAGTGCAATGTAGAAGTAGGGGTTCGATGTAACCAGAGGAGCCTGTATTCCGCGGCCCAGAGCAACCAGCTTGCTTGCACCCACCACAATTATTGCAATGAAAGACACTATGAACATGACCGAGCCCCAGAATCCGAAAAAGTGCATGGGCTGCTTGCCGAAACGGTTCAGGAACCACAGTGACAGCAGGTCCAGATAACCGTGTATGAACCGGTCAAGACCGAACTTGCTCTTGCCGAATTTGCGTGCCTGATGGTGCACAACCTTTTCGCCGATTTTCTGGAAACCGGCGTTCTTGGCCAGGAACGGTATGTAGCGGTGCATTTCACCGTAAACTTCAATGTTCTTGACAACCTCATTACGGTATGCCTTCAGGCCGCAGTTCATGTCATGCAGATGAATGCCTGTAACCTTGCGTGCTGTCCAGTTGTACAGCTTTGAAGGCAGGTTCTTGCTCAGTTTGCCGTCGTAGCGCTTCTTCTTCCAGCCAGAAACCAGATCGAAGCCGTCTTCGCGAATCATACGCATCATTTCAGGCAGTTCCTCAGGGCTGTCCTGAAGGTCGGCGTCCATGGTTGCCACAATGTCACCCTGCGCAGCCTTGAAGCCGCAGAACAATGCCGGTGACTTGCCGTAATTGCGACGGAAACGTATGCCGTGAACTATTTCCGGCTCCTGGTTTTTCAGTCCCTCAATAATGTCCCATGAACCGTCAGTGCTGCCATCATCAACGAAAATCACTTCATAACTGATGTTGTTTGCGGTCATGACACGCTTTATCCAAGAATACAGTTCCGGAAGCGATTCGGCTTCGTTGAACAGCGGAACAATGATAGAAAGGTCCATATTATATTTTGAGTTTTATACGCTTTGTAACGAGAATGGCAATCAGAATTGACAGTATGTTGCCAATTGTAAGTGACGACTGGGCAATCATCTTGGTCAGGCCAGATGCCGATTGGCTGAACATCCAGCGTGCGGTGTCCATCAGCGTGTCCATCTGGGTCCCGAACATCTCGGTCTGTGAAGCAGCCGATTGTGCTGCGTTCATGACTGCCAGCGCCTCATCAAGCCTTGCCATCATGGCCTGTCCGAAAACGCCATGATCAATGAACTTGAAATATGCGAATGCCGCCATGCTTGAGAACACCGTTGCAAACAGGAACATGAGCAATGTCAGCATCCAGGCAATAGGGAAGGGGAATACCTCGGGTGAATTCCTGTCGCGGAAATGCCTTATCAGAAAGTAGGCAATGAAGGCCGTTCCAATGAAAAGCGGGAGAGACAGAAACGACATCACTCCAGCCATACCGGTTGAGAACTTTGACGCACTCAGACTTGGAAGTATAATGGACAGCCCCATAATCAGGTATGTCACAATCATATACAAGCCTAGCTTGCCTCCCAGTGCCATTGAAGTCTGGAATACGTTTATCCTTACTATTTTCTTATCCTGTTCCTCCATATCCATTGTAGAACGCGAAGATAGTGCTTTTTTGGCAGACCACAGCACTTTTATTATTGAAAGCATGTTGCCGTTTCATTCAAAAGCCTTACCTTTGCGCCATAAACATACGGGTAAGTCCTGTACGGCCAGCTCCCTCGGAATCCTCCAGGGCTTGACCGCAGCAAAGGTAACTTGGTTGTAGCGGCGCGATACAGACCGCTTACCCACCCTAAACAAAGAAGGTCGCTTTCGCGGCCTTTTTTGTTTAGGGCGGGCGTTCCGCCTTTTAGTTTCCTCCGGAAACGGGCTCCTTCCAGTCGCTCTCGCTCACAGGTTCGCTCGCTTCAAATTGTTGAAAGGTCGCTTTCGCGGCCTTTTTTGTTTAGGGTGGGCGCTCCGCCTTTTAGTTTCCTCTGGAAACGGGCTCCTTCCAGTCGCTCTCGCTCACAGGTTCGCTCGCTTCAAATTGTTGAAAGGTCGCTTTCGCGGCCTTTTTTGTTTAGGGTGGGCGCTCCGCCTTTTAGTTTCCTCTGGAAACGGGCTCCTTCCAGTCGCTCTCGCTCACAGGTTCGCTCGCTTCAAATTGT
>JAKSIQ010000032.1 GCA_024398755.1 Bacteroidaceae bacterium
ACCGCGGTCTGGAAAATGGCTAGTCCGTGAGCAAAACAGGCGTATTCACTCACCGTGGGCTGGAAAATGGCTGGCCCGTGAGTAAAACAGCCCAAATCACTCACCGCAGGAGAAGAAATGGCCGGATTCAACGGACTTTTTTGAAGCGGCGGCCGCTCCAGACATAACGGAGCGGCTCCGGCTTGAAGAAGTGGCGGTAAGCGTCGGCATCAGGGCCCAGATAGGCAAGCGAGGTGTAGGAGAATTCAAGAACACCGGGCACTTCAGGATCGGGCGATATTGAGACAAAACGTATCAGCGACATATTGCGAAGCATTTTGACCGAATCGTTCTTCAGGACCGACGGCTCAAGAAAATCGTCAAACTCAGGCAATTTGATTACAGACTTGACAGAAACAGGCTTCCACAACGGTGTATAGAACGAAATGCGGGAATCGCGATACCCGTCAAACGCAACACTCTTTATTACGCCGACCAGACTTCCGCCACCTTTCAGATGAAGAAGGACAATGTCAAGGGTTCCGGCGTCCGATGTAGCCACAGACAGCCTTTCATCACCGAAATACAGAGTACGGCTCTGGCCGCCCAGGCGGTTGGTTGTCCATCCTTGAGCATCGCTTTCATAAAAGTCAATCAGGTCCTGACGCCCGCTTGGCGAAATCAGCGTGAGAATGGAATCCGGCACAGTGACAAGCAGATCCTGTACCTTCAGGTCGGCTGCATGAGCCGTAATACTTGCCAACAAGGCAAAAAGAGCTATTATCCTTTTCATAACGTTTATTCGGTGAAAATGTTGTCAGGATATTCAACGGCAGTCAGGAACAGACCATTGGCAGGTGCTGAATCGCCGGCCTTGCATCGGTCATGGCTGTCAACCACGTCTTGGAACTCTTCAACGCTCATCTGGTGGCGTCCCACTTTCATAAGTGTGCCGACAACAGCCCGCACCATATTGCGCAGAAAACGGTCTGCGCTGATTTCGAATACCCATCGGCCGTCATCCAGTTCAGACCAGCAGGCACGGTCCACACGACAGTTATTTGTCTTTGTCTGCGTATGTAACTTGCTGAAACTGGTAAAATCTACAGTATCAAGAAGTATGGCAGCAGCCTGATTCATCAGCTCAAAATCGGGCCGGTTAGGCAGATACCAGCAGTACCGTTTTGAAAAGGCGCTCTTCTCCATTGAAACATAGTAGCGGTATGTGCGGCGCACCGCATCGAAACGTGCATGCGCATCGGGACGGACACGGACAATGCGCCGGACGGCAATGTCAGCAGGCAGGATTCCGTTAAGTTTTGACTTCAGCCAGTCACAGTCACGTGCTTCATCCAAGTCAAAATGAGCCACCATCTGTGAAGCATGCACCCCGGCATCGGTACGCCCAGCACCCGTCACAGCCACCTTCTCGCGAAGAAAAGTGAACAATGCGTCTTCAATGCACTGCTGCACCGACGGTTCACCGGGCTGTATCTGCCAACCGCAGTAAGCCGTTCCGTCAAATTCCAGATACGCGAAATATCTCATTTCAGTCTTGCGTTCAGATTCATCATCATGACCGATGCCAACGCCGCCGTTTCAGTTCTCAGCCTGGAATCGCCCAATGAAACCGGACGGAATCCGGCATCGAGCGCCATACGTATCTCTTCCGGGCTGAAATCACCCTCAGGGCCTATCAGCACCATGGTATTGCGTCCAGGAACCAGTGCATCCATAAGGTGAATGCGTTCGCCTTCATCACAATGGGCAATGAACCTGTCGCCGTCAAAAGGTTCCGAAACAAGATCTTTGAACCTGACCATTCCTCCAATTGCCGGCAATGTTGCCTTCTTTGACTGCTTCATAGCCGACACCGCTATCCTGCCTATGCGATCCAGGTTTATGGTATTGCGTTCGCTGTGGTCGGTATCAATGAACGTAATTTCATTGACTCCAATCTCAACAGCCTTTTCAACGAACCACTCGTTGCGGTCCATGAGTTTGGTAGGCGCCACGGCAATTCTTACATATCCGTTCCAAAGTGCCGGCTGCATTTCCGACTTCTCTATATGCACAAAGCAGCGTTTTCCTGTAACTGACGTTATACGTGCATCGTGAAAACCGCCTTTTCCATCGGTCAGACGAATCATATCACCCTCTTTCAGACGAAGTACACGAATGCAGTGACCCGCCTCCTCCTGAGGCAGTTCCATATCAGTTTCTATGTCAGGGCAGTAGAATATCCACATACGTTTATAAAAAAAGCGAAGATGAGGTGTCTCCCGACAACTCATCTTCAAATTAAATCTAATACCATGAAAAACACATGGCAAATATATGGTTGTTTTTTAATTGACAAAAATATTTTGGCACATTTTTTGCAAAAAATTATTCTACCGACAAGACCAGTCCCTTGAGATACTCACCTTCCGGGTGGAATATGTTGACAGGATGATCGGCCGGCTGATGCAGCTGATGCAGAATCTTGACACTCCTGTGCGCCTGGGCGGCCGCCGTAAAGACCGCCATGCGGAACTGTTCCTTGGTAACAACCTGTGAGCACGAAAACGTGAACAGTATGCCTCCCGGTCTGATTTTCTCCATGGCCTTCTGGTTCAAGCGGCGGTATCCTATCAGAGCATGCTTCAACGCATCCTTATGCTTTGCAAACGCAGGCGGGTCCAATATTATAAGATCATATATCGGGTCCATTTCATCCAAATACTTGAAAGCATCCTGAACAAAAGCCTTGTGACGTGTATCACCTGGAAAATTGTTCATAACCCCACCCTGCGTAAGTTCAATGGCACGGGCCGATGCGTCCACCGAATGTACCAGACTGGCCCCGCCCCTTAATGCGGCAAGCGAAAAGCCTCCGGTGTAACAGAACATGTTGAGAACGTTGCAGCCACGGGCAAAACGCTCAAGCAGAGCGCGATTCTCACGCTGGTCTATGAACAGTCCCGTCTTCTGGCCGCTTATCCAGTCAACGGGCATCTTCATTCCATATTCAAGAGGTATGTCATCTGACGACGGACCGCCTTTCAGGTAACCGTTGCCACGGTCTATCTCAGCCTTGAACGGAAGTGTGGTTTCAGACTTGTAGTATATGCTGTCTATGCTGCCGGCAAGCACCTTTTCAAGAGCAGCGGCAATTTCCATACGCTGGCAGTGCATGCCTACGGAATGGGCCTGCATCACGGCAGTGCGGCCATATACATCTATTACAAGTCCAGGCAGATTGTCACCCTCGCCGTGAACCAGACGGAAAATGTTATGGTCAGTACGGCCTGTAAGCCCGAGGCTGGTTCTCAGTCTGAAGGCAATTGTAAGTTTTTCCTCCCAGAAAGCGGCATCGATAGGACGTTTTTCAAATGACAGCACGCGGACAGCAATGCTTCCCACCTGAATGTGACCGACAGCTATCCACTGGCCGGCATTCGTGTACACATCGACCACATCGCCTTCTTCGGGACTGCCTTCAATCTCCGCAATGGCACCAGAGAAAATCCAAGGATGGAAACGCAGGAGCGATTCCTCCTTACCCTTCTTTAATATTACCTTCTTCAACATTTTTCCTTATAATGGTATAATCACCTGTCCTTTTCAGTTCACACAACTTATTGTAGATACGCAGGCAGGCCCACGCATCGATGGAAGCGTACTGCCGCTGGCCTTCGGTCAGAGCGGCTATTTCCCAATTGCTGAGCTGCTGGTTTTTGGAAATGCGTTCGCCGAAAAGAATGCCGTACATTTTCTGAAGTCCCTTCTCCTCAATACCAATCTCAGCGCACATGTCCTGAAGCTCTACAAAACCTGCAGGTTTCAGACTGCGACGTCCCAAAAGCTGGGCCTTGTCATCCTTGATGGAAACGCCAATCTTAAGTATATCAGGGTTTTCAAGCAAAGCGGCCACGCCATCGGGCATCCCTATCTGATTCAGGCGGAACAGCCACGCATGGTCAAGACTGGCCAATTGCAGAAGCGCCACCTTATGGACGACGCCGCGCGTGAACGAAGGACGTGTTTCAGTATCGAATCCTATAATCTTATGGGCCGATATGGCCTGCACCGCAGCCTCAGCCTTGTCAAGCGTGTCAATTTCATCGATCACGCCCTCAAACACCACTCTCGGCTTGTCAGCCAGTTCGGCTTTGTCAATTTTATTCAGCAGTTCAATCATACAGGAAGTTGTCCTTTTGAGGCAAATCATCATCTCCGTAATCGCACGGATTGTATTTGGCAGAGTGAACAGCACGCAGGGTATTTGCCAGAGTCTGTCCCCAATACGACTTGAACCCATCAACTGCAACCGCCACAGCCTCCTCCATGACCTCGGACAGTCCACTACGATAGGATTGTACGAAATTTTTTAGAGCCTGATAAATGTCGGCCAAGTCTTCAGATATGCACCGTCTTACCGGAGTGTCGCTGTATTTCATCTCTTCTACAAAGACCTCAAGATAATCGTCGTTTTCACGTAGGACAGCCTGCAGGGAATCGCGTATCTCATTGTATTCCGGTTCACTGACGCTCTCTTCAAGATACAGTCCCTGAACGGTTACATCATCAAGCATGGAAGCCTTCAGATACAGCAGGGGCAGCAGTTTGGACAGAACGTCAAGCATGCGTTCGGAATCGGTTTCCGCAGCTTTTTCCACAAAAGTGCAGTATTCGGCCGCAACGGTAACGAATTCGACCGTATTTCTGTCAAACACCGGTGATTTTTCCATTTCCAGTTCTGTTGTTTCGGACTGCAAAAATACTTTGATTTTTCCTATAACAGGCACCGTTTTATTTTTTTGTTTAATCGTACTTTATATTACCTTTGCGCTTGTCGCGCAAAAAAAGATAATGCGCGCGTGAACAAATCATGGGCAAGACATCAGGAAAAGGCACCACAAAACCACGCACAGGAATTCAAAAGCCTGAATTCAGTTTCAACATACAGGAACTGCTGCAGTCTCTGCATAGCGAAACTTTCAAGTTTGTATCAGGAGCATTCCTTGCCTTCACAGGAGTGTTCGTCATTCTGGCATATTTCTCATTCATATTCAACGGAGGCACTGACCAAAGTGCGCTTGCAGATGCTGCCAGCGACGTTGCCAATTCCGCCGGAACACTTGGAGCACGTATAGCGCAACTTATGGTCAACGGATGGTTCGGCATACCTTCGGTTCTCATACCCTTGCTGGTACTTATCCTGGGACTGCGCCTTATGGGAATAATACGGGTAAGAATAGTCAGTTGGATAATTTCATGCATTTTTCTGATGATCTGGGCATCGGTCCTGCTGCATCTTACGCTTTCAGGCCTGCTGGCAGATTCATTCCTGTCACCGGGAGGTCTGCACGGTAAGATTGCCTGTGACTTCCTGTGCCGCATTACCGGCATACCCGGAACGGCACTGATTCTTGCATTCACAATGCTGATATTCTGCATTTGGGTAACAAGCAGCACAATCACATGGATTCAGAACCGTGCCAACAGCATAAAGAACGGAATACATTCAATGGCGGCACATACGCGTAAAAGCGCCGGTGTTACCCCGGAACCGGCAACTGCCGCCAACCCGGAGACTGTTTTGGAAACGGAAGATCTGACAGACGGTTTTCCTGAAACCGATTCAACCGCAACAGTCATTGAAAGCAATGATGAACCATACGGCAGTGACACGACCGATGATATCGACATCACCGATGACAACGATGATAACGATGATAACGAGCTGGAAGACAAGGACGGAGGCACCGAGGTTCCGGACGGAGGTCCTGAGGCAGGAAAGCTGGATTTGAAGCCTTACGACCCGCGGCTTGACCTTTCGCACTACAAGTTCCCTACACTTGACCTGCTCAAGCACTACGAAAACGACGGTCCCGCCATTGACGAATCGGAACAGAAGGCCAACAAGGAACGCATCATTACCGTACTCCGCAGTTTCGGTATTGAAATAGACACCATACAGGCAACTGTAGGCCCCACCATCACGCTGTACGAAATCACCCCGGCTGCAGGTGTCAGAATATCAAAGATACGCAATCTTGAAGCCGACATTGCGTTGAGCCTGTCTGCGCTTGGCATACGCATCATCGCCCCCATACCCGGCAAGGGAACCATAGGCATTGAGGTTCCGAACAAGAGACCTATGATGGTGTCTATGGAATCCATTCTGAACACAAAACAGTTCGCCGATTCAAAAATGGAGCTTCCAATAGCTCTGGGACGTACCATAACGAACGATGTCCATATGGTCGATCTGGCCAAGATGCCTCATCTGCTGGTTGCAGGTGCCACCGGTCAGGGAAAATCGGTAGGTCTGAACTGCATCATCACATCGCTTCTGTACAAGAAGCATCCGGCCGAGCTGAAACTGGTCATGGTTGATCCGAAGATGGTGGAATTCAGCGGCTATGCCCCGATAATCAGACATTTCCTTGCAAAACTGCCCGACGAAGAGGACGCCATAATAACCGACACCACCAAGGTGGTACACACGCTCAAGTCACTGTGCATTGAAATGGATAACCGCTACGAACTGCTCAAGCAGGCCAACGTACGCTCCATAAAGGAATACAACGAACTGTTCAAATCAAGAAGACTGAACCCCGAAAAAGGTCACCGCTTCCTGCCATACATTGTGGTCATAATCGACGAGTTCGGCGACCTTATCATGACAGCCGGCAAGGACATTGAAATGCCAATTGCCCGCATAGCCCAGAAGGCGCGCGCTGTAGGTATGCACATGATCATAGCTACCCAAAGACCTACCACAAACATCATTACCGGCACCATCAAGGCCAACTTCCCGGCCCGCATGGCATTCCGAGTGACATCAATGATTGACTCGCGCACCATACTTGACAGACCTGGTGCCAACCAGCTGATAGGACGCGGTGACATGCTGTTCAGTTCCGGTTCAGATCCGGTCCGCGTGCAGTGCGCCTTTGTCGATACGCCCGAAGTCAATGCCATTGTGGAATATATCAGCAGCCAGCAGGGTTACACCGAAGCTTATCCGCTGCCGGAATATGTTGACGAGAACGAAACTGACATTGACAACAGCGGTGTCGAAATGGGCAAGTTTGACCCGATTTTCGCCGATGCGGCACGTCTGGTTGTTGTCAACCAGCTTGGCTCAACATCGCTCATCCAGCGCAAGTTCGCCATAGGCTACAACCGTGCAGGGCGCATTATGGACCAACTTGAAAAGACCGGTGTGGTTGGCAGACAGGACGGAAGCAAGCCACGCCAGGTACTGATTGCCGACGAAGTCCAGCTTGACCGTCTGCTGGAAACCTTCAACCTGCTTTAAGAACCTAAGAAACTGCTTTGAAACTTTTTCAAACATTCGTGTAGTAAAAACGGCTGAGTCAGCGTCTAACAGCTGGAGCCAGTCGGAAAAAAACCAAAAACTGACCAAGTAAGAAAACCAATATGGAATCAACAAAATGCCTTATCATCGGTTCCGGCCCCGCCGGCTTTACCGCAGCCATCTATGCATCGCGCGCAAACCTGAATCCCATACTCTATGAGGGACAGCAGTCAGGCGGCCAGCTCATAACCACCACAGTAGTCGAGAACTTTCCGGGTTACCCTCAGGGCGTAGGCGGATATGATATGATGGAGGACATGCGCGCCCAGGCCCAGCGTTTCGGTGCCGACATACGCATGGGCAGCATAACATCGGTCGATTTCAGCAGCCGTCCGTACGCTGTCACCATTGATGACGGCAGCACCATCCAGGCTGAAACAATAATCATTGCCACCGGAGCAAGCGCCAAATACCTTGGTCTTGAAGACGAAAAGAAATATGCAGGACGCGGCGTGAGTGCATGCGCCACCTGTGACGGCTTCTTCTTCCGCAAGAAGACCGTTGCCGTAGTCGGCGGCGGCGACACAGCCTGCGAAGAGGCCAACTACCTGGCATCGCTGTGCGAAAAGGTGTATCTGATTGTACGCAAGGGCTACCTGCGCGCCAGTGAGATAATGCAGAAGCGCGTTCTTGAGAACCCCAAAATAGAGGTGCTGTTCAAGCATAACACAGAAGGTCTGTACGGAGAGCCCAAACTTCAGGGCGCACACCTTGTGAAGAACCTCGGTGAAGCCGGTGAGCAGCGTTATGACCTTGCCATAGACGGATTCTTCCTTGCCATAGGCCACAAACCCAACAGTGACCTGTTCAAGCCTGCCGTCGAGACCGATGCCGAAGGTTACATAAAGACCGACGGTCCCACCCCGTGCACCAACGTCCCCGGAGTTTTTGCCGCAGGCGACGTTGCCGACCCGCGTTACCGCCAGGCCATCTGCGCGGCAGCCAGCGGCTGCAAGGCAGCCATGGAAGCGGAGCGTTTCCTGAACCGTTGAACAACCGGCAAAACACAACACGACACAACAATAAGAATAACCTGATTATGAAACGAAAAAACACAGTTATCAGCATGCTGATTCCGGCAATGGCGGTTCTGCTGGCCATTCAGCCGGTCCATGCCCAGACTCTGGACACCGACCCTCTGGTGGGTGCAATGCGTGAAGAACTCAACTACAACATGGAACAGCTCAAGGCCAAGCCTGTGCCGGCCTATTTCATGTCACTGCGCATGAATGACACATACAATGCAAGCGTGAGCAGCAACTTCGGCATTTCAAGAACCGACGAGTCACGCAGCCGCTCCATCACCCCGCAAATCCGCGTGGGGTCACCTGAACTTGACAATTTCAAATTCGAATGCCAGACAGGTACCGCGAACCAGTACGGAGGCACCAGCAGCGGACAGGCAGTGAATGTCCCATATACCGACAATGCCATCATGGCGGTCCGTCAGGGAATATGGTCGGAAACCATGAAGCGCTACACGGCATCGGTCAACGCACTCAGCGCCGCGGCATCGAAGATGATGACCAACGCCGACAACGAAGACAAGTCGCCCTGTTTCTCGGATGCTCCTGCAGAACAGTACTATGAAGAACCGCTGCCGGCATCGGCCTACACGTTCGATCTCAAGACATGGGAGGAACGCCTTGACAGGGTTTCAGCCATCTTCAAGGACTGCCCGGGAATAGAAGCCGGTGTAGCGTCCATTGACTACACCATTGAGAGAATATACATTGTGAACACCGACGGTTCGGCCGTTGTCCAGAACAGGCCGGCAATACGCCTTATGCTTCAGGGTGTCGTACGTGCCGTTGACGGCATGACCTGCCCTCTGTATGAAGACTGGTTCGCATACCAGCTTGACGGACTGCCTTCGGACGATGTCCTGACAGCAGCCGCAAAAGACCTTGTGGAACGTCTTACAGCACTGCGCGACGCTCCGATAGCAGACCCGTATGCAGGCCCGGCCATCATGTCAGGTTCGGCCAGCGGCGTGTTCTTCCACGAGATATTCGGTCACCGTCTTGAGGCTCACCGCATGAAGAGCGGCGGCCAGACATTCAAGAAGCTTGTAGGCGAACTTGTACTGCCTGCCGGTTTCCAGGTTTACGATGACCCCACCATTGACAGTTACGCCGGAACCCAGCTGTACGGCCACTATCTGTACGATGACGAAGCAGTGAAGGCACAGCGCGTGAACTGCGTTCAGGACGGCGTGCTCAAGGAATTTCTGGTTGACCGCACCCCGATTGACGGATTCCCGACCAGCAACGGACACGGCCGCGCCAGCAATGGATACGACCCCGTGTCGCGCCAGTCCAACCTTGTAATTGAAACCACCACCCCATATACCGACGAACAGTTGCGCGACATGCTCATCAAGGAAATCAAGCGTCTCGGCAAGGAATACGGATACTTTTTCCGCACTGCCACAAGCGGCCTGACATACCTTGGTGACGGCGGTTCCATAAACTCATTCGGCGTCGATCCCGTTGAAGTGTATCAGGTATATGCCGATGGCCGTCCGGACCGTCTGGTACGCGGCGTGACCCTCATCGGTACCCCGCTTGCCATGTTCTCAAGCATTGCCGCCGGCGGCTATGACCCCAAGGTGTTTACCGGACAGTGCGGTGCCGAATCGGGCTGGGTACCGGTTACAGCCATATCGCCGATGATCTACATCACCAAGATTGAGACCCAGCGTTCCGAAACCGGATACGAACTGCCACAGACACTGCCGCAGCCCGAATCCATGGCTGTAAGCGGAACCGAAGAGCATATAATATTCAGCGCAATGAAGGACGAACTGGACCGTTCCGTGGAACAGCTCAAGCTTGACGGCCAGCCCGCACCCTTCCAGATAGACTACCGCGTAAACAACTCGAAGGTTCTTAACGTAGGCGCCGCACTTGGAGGACTCTACTCCTCAAGCTACAAGGAAAGGGAACTGACCGGCTGCATCAACATTCATCTTGGCGACACCATGCTTACCAACACACCTCCGGGCGTTGCCGCCAGCATGGGTGAGAAGGCCGACTACGGTATGATACGCCGCCTGCTCTGGCAGTTGGGCGACATGGTGTTCAAGAACTCCATAAACAGCTACAGCCAGAGGGCAAGCCAGCTCAAAGTGAAGCCCAAACCCGAAGACGAGGCCGCCCTGCCCGACTTCCTCCTTATGCCGGAGCGCGAGTACATTGGCGAAAGCGTGGTCAATACCGAACTGGACCGCAAGGCTCTTGAAGACCTTGCGCTCAAGCTCTCAGCCATCTATCTGGAATTCCCCGAACAGTACAACACCTATCTGACAATCGATGTCGAGTATTCGGACATATACCGCATGAGTTCCGAAGGTCTGAAGCTGCGCATGCCGTTCAACCGATGCTCCATAGGCACGGGCACATCGGTCAGGAATGCAGGCGGTGCCGAGCTTACAGAAACCTACTCGATTCCGTTTGACCCCACTTCATACAACGCCGACGAGCTTGCCGGCCTGGTACGTGAATTCGCCCAGACAATGAAGGACAAGAGCCAGGCTGCCACAGGCAGTGACTTCTACATCGGCCCGATAATGCTCATTGACGACTGCGTCACGGAATCGTTCAACACCATATTCAACGAAGTCGGCAAGGCCACTCTGACATGGTCGCCATATTCGTACTCGCAGAGCGCCGAGCTGACAGGCAGCAAGGTGCTGGGCAAGAAGTTCCTTGATTCAAAAATCAGCCTGCACCTTTACTCCGACATGGAGACATACAAGGGCCAGGCTCTTGCCGGATACCACACCATTGACTTTGACGGTCTTACGCCTCCATCAGACTTCACCGTCATTGAAGACGGCATGCTCAAGAACATGATATGCGCACGTGTTCCGGCACCGGGCGCAACTCAGGCCACCGGACATGGCAGAATACCATCTTACTACCAGATACAGACATCGCCTGAATTCTCAATCATGCACATAAGCTCAAGCAAGACCGTACCGTATTCCAAGATGAAGGCCAAGCTCATTGCCGAAGCCAGGAAGAACGGTCTTGACCACGCGTATATACAGAGAAACATAACCTACAACTGCTACAAGCTTATAAGGGTCGATGTCAGGACCGGCAACGAGGAACTCATACTGCCGGGCAGCGATCCCGCATTCGGTCGTCAGGACTTCAAGCACATTCTTGCCGCATCGCACGAGGAGAAAGTGACCAACGCCGACTTCAACCGCACCACCGGCCAGCTGTCGACTGTCATCGCTCCAAAGGCCATGATTCTGGAAAGCATTGAAATGCAGTATTCCAAACCCAACCCGGCTGAGCCGTTCCAGCTGACCAATCCTGCTTTGAGATAAAATAACCCAACAACAAAATATTCAGAATGAAAAAATCAGTTATCATCCGCAACTGCCTTGCAGCCACACTTATCGCCGCAAGCTTTTGGTCATGCGCACAGCAGGACAGTTACCTGAATGCAGTACCTGCCGACACCCAGTTTGCCATAAAAATCAATCCGGGAGTAATCTTCAACAAGACAGGACTTGCTGAAAATGACCGGTTCAAGTCGCTCATGATGACCGTCAACGGTCTAATCGGGATGTCAATCACCGACCAGGACATGAAGGATGCTGCACTTGCCGTCATTGAAAACCCGGAATCAGCTACTGGAATGGATTTCAGCAAGCCTATTGTATTTGCAGCATCAGATTTCGGCAATGTCCAGACCATTGCCGACAGCGCAAAAGTGTTTGCAATCATCCCGCTCAATGATGCTGACAGACTTGGCAATGCACTTGCAGCCGCCCACGCCGAAGTCTATCCCGCAGAGAACGGCTATACTCTTGGCTGCTACAGCAACAGCGGAATGTCATTCTCATTCGGTTTCAATGACAAGGCTCTGGTAATCGACCCCGTTCCTTTCACTGATGCTGCCAAAGAAACAGATAAAAAGGCCATTCTGGCCGGACTCCTGTCACAGAAGAATGTCACGGTCGCCAACAGGTTCTTTGACGAATTCGTGAAATGCAGCAGCGATTTTGCACTATGGATGGACTACGGAATATATTTCGATTTCCTGGCATCGGTTCCTGATATCGACGACAATGCCGCCGATGCAGTCATGGAAGCAGTAGCCGACAGACTGGACGGTGCAGCAGTCATGATTTCAACCAACGCCGGACAGGGCAACATTACATTGCGTACCGATGTATTCACCAACGAGCCCTACCCGTCAGGAGCCGAAAGCCCGGAACCGCTTTTCAAGTACCTTCCGTCCAACAGTACGTTTGCCACGGCATTCAAGTTCAACAAGGACATCATGCTTGAGCAGTACGACACCATGTTCGGTGATGAAAGCCGTGAAGAATATGAGAAACTTGTCGGCACCATGGGAATTACGACCGAACAGTTCTTTGACCTGATGGCCGCCGGATTTGCCGGTTCCGTCTCACAGTCTGAAAGCGGCAAGCCCGAATTCACCATTGTTGCAGCCGGTCTTACCGACTCGCTTTGCAGCAAGTTCGCTTCAAGCCTGAACATTTCATGTGACAACATCGATGTCACCACCGACGGAGTCTATGGAATAATCAGCTCCAAAGGTATGGCCAACGACGGCAACTTTGGCAGCACACGCCTTGCCGGCATGATAAAGGACGGCGGTCTGGCTGTCGATTTCAAGACACTTGACCTGTCAGGGCTTGAAGAATCAGCTTCAAAGGGCAAGAACATTGCCGGCCAGCTGCTCTCCATTCTTGACTACGCCAAGACCTATGGAGAAAACAACAGCATCATTTTTGAAATTGCATTTGACGACAAGCAGGCAAATGCCCTCGAAACCATTGCCGATTTTGTGCTGAACATCAAGTAATGGACCGCATAACCCTGGCAGGAGTCATCCCTGCCGCACTTTCAGAAACCGTTCCCGGCTGTCAGTCCGACATCTGGGGACGGGTTCTTTCCTTTGACAAAGGCAGGAGCGTTCTGATACGTGCTGCATCGGGTCACGGCAAGACAACGCTTTGCTGTTTCCTGTCAGGACTGCGCAGCGATTACAGCGGCACAATATCGTTTGACGGCAGGAACATAAGACTGCTTGATGACAGCCTATGGGCAGACGTCAGATGCCGTCAGCTTGCCGTCATGTACCAGGATCTGAAACTCATGGACGAACTGTCGGCCGTTGACAACATTCTGCTTAAGACCGCACTGTGCCCGGACTGCCGTCTGCAGGACATTACAGACATGTTGAAACGCCTGGGCATTGACGATGCCACAATGAAACGGCCGGTCAATACGCTGTCGCTGGGACAGCAGCAGAGAGTCGCTTTTGTGCGCATGCTTGTCCAGCCGGCGCAGATACGCGTGCTTGACGAACCGGTAAGCCACCTTGATCCCGAAAATGCGTCCATCATGGCCGCCATGCTTGAAGAGACCTGCAGCAAGGACGGTTCGGCCGTGATTGTAACATCGACCGGCTATGACCTGCCGTATAGGTACGACCGGACAATACAGATGTAACACCCCATGAGACTACGCTTCAAACTTCTGCTCAAAAGCATCAATGCAGGCCAACTGGCGGTTTTTTCAATAGCAAGCCTCATTGGCACCATAATAGTGCTGCTTGGTATATGGACATACAGCGAAGTGGGGCAAATCACTGAGAATCAGAACAATATATTCAAAGGACAGTACCTGGTAATTACAAAGCCGGTGTCATCGGTCGGCACCATTGCATCGCTGATTGTCAAAGACGCCAACCCGTCGGCCTTTTCAGACAGCGAAATCGCGAAGCTGGAATCAGTTGAAGGAGTCAATGACATTGCCCCGTTCAGTTCTTCGTGTTTCGATGTCCACGGCTATGCCGAATTCATAGGCATCGACCTGTCAACCAAAATGTTCCTGGAATCGGTGCCTGACCGCTTTCTTGACATTCCGTTGCAGGACTGGAAAGCTGACATCAGCGACAGGGAGATTCCTGTAATTGTACCGCGCACTTACCTTGATTTCTACAACTACGGATTTGCAGCATCGAACACCGTTCCACAGATCAGCGAAGGGCTTGTATCGGCCGTATCGCTGCGCATCAGGCTTGACGGCAACGGAATGTCAGGCACATACAGCTGCCGCATTGCAGGTTTCTCGGACCGTATCAACTCAATTCTTGTACCTGAAAGTTTCCTCTCTCAGGCAAACCGCCTGTTTGGCAGTAAAGCGGAAGCACCGGTACGCATGATTGTGGAAACCGCCCCGAACGGTTTTTCGAATGTTTCAGAATTCATTGCTGACCATGGCTACACCATTGAGGGTGGAGGCGAAACGGCACGACTGGCTACTGTACTGAAGCGCGTACTCATGGCCGTGATAGCCGTAGGCGCAATATTCTCCGTACTTGCGTTCGTACTGCTGCTTGTAACCGTAATGCTTATGATTGAGCGCAACCGCGCCAAAAACGCCATACTCAGTTCGCTGGGCTATACACGCAAAGCCATTGCCGCACCATACCAGCTGCTGGCCATTGGAATGGATCTTGTAACCTGCATTCTGGCCACTGCCGGAGCCCTGCTGCTGAAGCCGTTGATTTCAAGCATTATGGAACAGCTTTCACCTGCCGGTGTACCCGCCCACAACGGCACAATAGTCTTATTGGCGGTCATAATGTTCGTGCTGTCTGCAGCACTTCACACCATTACAATATTCAGGAAATCCAGATAAACAGGCTTACTGACCACCCATTAGATTCATGTATGGACTCACATGTCCTTTTTTACCGGAGTTCACGGTTCTGTTTGCAACACCGGTAAATGCATCTACAGGCTTTTGCACTTTAATGCTGTCAGTACGAGTATAATTCGGACTGATTGCTTTCTGGGAATCCAGTGCGGCCTTGCTGGCGTATATATTATATAGTTGTGATTTAACCGGAATGCACAAAACGACAAGAATGACAACGGCTATGGCAGCGGTTAACATCAGTTTTTTCATCATCAAAACATCGTATTATAATATAGAAAAATATGGTATTTGTTTTTCAACCGCGAAATTATAAATATTTTCTGAAATATACAATTATATAAATTTGCCTATATTTGCTTGGTCTCATTATTGATATATATTCACCGAAGCGTTGACAATGAGAAATCACAAAGCAATTCCGACATCACTATTGGTGGCACTGGCATTTGTCAGTCTGTCCTTTGACAGCTGTAAGTCCGGCTCAGAAAATGCCAGTACAATAACAATACTATACGATAATGACGCACACTGCAACATTGACGGTTATTCCAGGATTGCCGGCATTGGAGACAGTCTGCGTGCTGCAGGCAACAATGTCCTGACGGTATCGGCAGGCGACTTCATCAGCGGAGGACTTGCAGGACTGCTTTCAGAGGGAGAATGGCCAGTCAGAATGCTCAATGCGGCCGGCTATGACCTGGTCACTCTTGGCAATCACGAGTTTGACTATGGTATGGAACAGCTCTTCAATCTGTCAGAAACTCTGAAACCTGACATTGTATGTTGCAATCTTATTGACAGAAGAAGCGGCAGGCCATGCTATCCGCCCTATATGATAAAGGAGTGTAATGGCACAAAGATTGCATTCATAGGAATAACCACACCCAGCACATTCACTGAATCCAATCCCACAAATTTCATTGATGCTGACGGCAATATTGTATATGACTTCTGCCAGGACAGCCTTGAAGCCATATTGCAGACTGCCGTCAACAATGCCAGAATGGAAGGAGCCGCTTTTACAGTTCTGCTGTCACATCTTGGGGTCGATAATTCCAATGCCATCAGCAGCCGTGACATTGCCGCAGCAATTTCCGGACTGGATGTGATAATAGACGGTCATTCGCATACTGAAATCCCATGCGAAACCATAAAAGGTAAGGACGGGCACAATGTCATACTCACACAGTCAGGGTATGCATTCAACAACATAGGCAAAGTGGTGCTGTCCGAAAACGGAGTGTCAGCAGGGCTCATTCCCGTCAAATCAGTATCGCTGTGCAATGACAGCGTCAGGAAACTTGCTGACACCATCACTGCGATGACCGGACAGTGCGGCGGCGCTGTCATTGCCACATCCGTCTACCCTCTTGATTATGACATAGAACAGGAAGTACAGCAGATCAGAGTCAGGGAATGCAGCCTTGGCAATCTGATAGCCGACGCTTTCCGCATGTATTATGACAGCGACATTGCGTTCTGCATAGGCGGCTCCATCAGGAGTGCGCTACCGGAAGGCGACATCACATACAATGACATACTCACAATACTGCCTTTCAATGACGAACTTATAACACTTGATGTGCCAGGTCATACTGTAGCCGATGCTCTTGAACTATCTGTCAGCCAACTTCCCAAACCGTTCGGAGGCTTCATTCAGGTAAGCGGCATCAGATTCAATGTTGACAGTTCAATACCATCGGGCGTAGAATTGGACGATGCAGGCATGTTCACACGCGTATCGGGAACCAGACGGGTATCTGACATCGAAGTATTCGACAGAAGGTCCAGGACATACAAGCCGCTTGACCCTGAACATACTTACAAGGTCACATCGGTCACCTACATAATGAGGGAATGCGGCAACGGATATACCATGTTCCTTGATTGTGAGCCTTCTGCCAAAGTAAAGGATCCCATGGAATACAGCGAACTGCTGTCGGTATTCCTCAGTTCACCGGATTATCTTGGCGGTGTTTTGCCCGATGCATACAGGACAGCCGGAAACAGGATTGCAATACGTTAAGGCGTGTCAGAAATAAGACATGGCAGTGCAAAAAAGGACTCTCATTTTTTGTCGCATGGAAAAAAATATCTACTTTTGCGCCCGATTAGTGCCGAAGCAGGTTGAAGAAGTGCAGGCCACGTTGGTCGGGCCACCTGGCGGACATAATGAATAAAAGCAACTTAAATGTACGTTATTGCTGAAATTCAGGGACAGCAGTTCAAGATTGAACAGGGTAAGAAGCTGTTCGTGCACCACATTCAGGACATTGAAGCAGGTGCAACCGTAGAGTTTGAAAAGATCCTTCTCGCTGACAAGGACGGTCAGGTTACCATCGGTACTCCTACCATCGAGGGCGCCAAGGTAGTTTGTGAAGTCAAGACCGCTCTGGTAAAGGGAGAAAAGGTTCTGGTATTCCACAAGAGAAGAAGAAAAGGTTACCGTAAGCTGAACGGTCACCGCCAGCAGTTCACAGAGCTCCTGGTTAAGGAAGTAGTAGCATAACCCTAAAAAAGCAAGAAAGATATGGCACATAAAAAAGGTGTAGGTAGTTCTAAGAACGGCCGTGAGTCTGCCAGCAAGCGCCTTGGCGTTAAGATTTGGGGTGGACAGTTTGCAAAAGCAGGTAACATCATAGTACGTCAGCGCGGTACCCAGCATCATCCGGGTGAAAACATCGGCATGGGTAAGGACCACACACTGTACGCTCTGGTTGACGGAACAGTACAGTTCAAGAAAGGACGCAAGGACAGAAGTTTTGTTTCAGTCATTCCGGTTCAGGAAGCAGCTGAAGCCTGACAATAAAACAAAATCTAAAGAGGCTCACATTTGTGGGCCTTTTTTATTCAAAACATAAAGGTATGCTGACACTCAAGCAAATTACCGAACAGACTGACCTTGTATTGGCAGGTCTGGAGAAAAAGCATTTCGGCAATGCCAAGGAAGCTATTGCCAAGGTTCTGGAACTCAACGATGTGCGCAAGAAGTCACAGTTGCAGCTTGACCGCAACCTGGCTGAAAGCAAGAAGATGGCCGCTCAGATTGGCCAGATGATGAAGGCCGGTGACAAGGAAGGTGCAGAAAAGGCCAAGGCACAGGTTTCTGAAATGAAGGAAACCAACCGCCAGCTTGAAGAGGCCATGACAAAGGCCGATGAGGACATGCGCGCACTTCTGTGCACCATTCCAAACATTCCCTACCCTGAGGTTCCCGAAGGTACATGCGCCGAAGACAACTGGGTAGTCAAGTCAAACCTGAAGGAATGCGTCATAGGTCAGGATACCGTCGGTAACTGGACCTGCAACCCGCAGAACAGCGAGGCCAAGGTTCCGCATTGGGAACTTGCCAAAAAGTACAATCTGATTGACTTTGACCTTGGTGTCAAGATTTCAGGTGCAGGCTTCCCCGTCTATATAGGCAAGGGAGCACAACTGCAGCGCGCACTCATCAATTTCTTCCTGGCCGAGGCAAACAAGTCCGGCTACACCGAAATCATGCCTCCGACCGTTGTCAACCAGGCATCAGGCTACGGTACTGGTCAGCTTCCCGACAAGGAAGGTCAGATGTACCACTGCGAGGTTGATGACCTCTACCTGATTCCGACAGCCGAGGTTCCCGTAACCAACATCTACCGTGACGTTATTCTGGACGAAAAGCAGCTTCCTGTCAAGAACTGCGCATACACCCAGTGCTTCCGTCGCGAGGCCGGTTCTTACGGAAAGGACGTTCGCGGTTTGAACCGTCTGCATGAATTCTCAAAGATTGAGATAGTACGCATTGACACTCCAGAGCACTCAGCCGAAAGCCACAAGGAAATGCTGGCCCACGTTGAAGGTCTGCTTCAGAAGCTTGAACTTCCGTACCGCATACTGCGTCTTTGCGGCGGCGACCAGAGCTTCACATCGGCAATCTGCTACGACTTTGAAGTGTTCTCAGAGGCTCAGCAGCGCTGGCTTGAAGTTTCATCAGTATCAAACTTCGACACCTATCAGGCAAACCGTCTGAAATGCCGCTACCGTCGTGCCGACAACGGCAAGACCGAACTCTGCCACACACTGAACGGCTCAGCCCTGGCTCTGCCCCGTATAGTGGCAGCAATACTTGAAAACAACCAGACCGAAAAGGGAATCCGCATTCCAAAGGCCCTGGTTCCATTCACCGGTTTCGAGTACATTGACTAATCCGTCATAAGCAGAACAATTATAAAACGGCGGCCTGTCAGGTCGCCGTTTTTCATTCTATCACCATCGTATCACCTCGCGGTGAGTGAAATGGGCTGTTTTACTCACGAGCGGACCATTTCCTTCCTCGCGGTGAGTGAAAACGGCGGTTTTGCTTACGGATGGGACAATACGCCCTTCGCGGTGAGTGGAATGGGCTGTTTTGCTCACGGGCGGACCATTTCCTTCCTCGCGGTGAGTGGAATGGGCTGTTTTGCTCACGGGCAAGACAATACGCCTTTCGCGGTGAGTGATTTGGGCTGTTTTACTTACGGGAGGACCATTTCTTTCCTCGCGGTGAGTGAAAACGGCGGTTTTGCTTACGGATGGGACAATACGCCCT
>JAKSIQ010000033.1 GCA_024398755.1 Bacteroidaceae bacterium
ACGTATGCGGTTGCGCCATCGCACTGAAGGAAGGTGAAAAGACCGGTGACAAGAGTGCTGTAAAGGCTGCCGAGAACATCGGCATAGGTCTGCAGAGCTTCTGCATTCCCGGTTCTGTCGCTGACGACCGTAAGGTAGGTCTCGGTCACGGTAACCTGGCTGCCCGTCTGCTCAACGAAAAGACACAGTGCTTCGCTTTCCTGGCAGGTCACGAGTCTTTCGCCGCTGCCGAAGGTGCCATCAAGATTGCAGCAAAGGCTGACAAGGTACGCAAAAAGCCTCTGCGCGTAATTCTGAACGGTCTTGGCAAGGACGCCGCACAGATTATCAGCCGTATCAACGGTTTCACATACGTACAGACCCAGTTCGACTACTACACTGGCAAGCTGAAGGTTGTCAAGAAGATAGCTTACAGCGACGGTCCTCGTGCAAAGGTCAACTGCTACGGTGCTGACGATGTACGCGAAGGCGTAGCCATCATGTGGAAGGAAGGCGTTGACGTTTCAATTACCGGTAACTCAACCAACCCGACACGTTTCCAGCACCCGGTTGCAGGTACTTACAAGAAGGAACGCGTTCTGGCTGGCAAGCCATATTTCTCAGTAGCATCAGGTGGTGGTACAGGCCGTACCCTGCATCCTGACAACATGGCCGCAGGTCCTGCCTCATACGGTATGACCGACACCATGGGCCGCATGCACTCAGACGCACAGTTTGCAGGTTCTTCATCAGTTCCCGCACACGTTGAGATGATGGGCTTCCTTGGCATCGGTAACAACCCGATGGTAGGCTGCTCAGTAGCTTGCGCCGTTGACGTAGCCCAGGCTCTCGCTGCCAAGAAGTAATTGGAACTGCTCCATAAACGGAAAACTCCTGCGGTCAACTGACTGCAGGAGTTTTTTTTTGTAGTTTTGCAGGTATGGAACAGTCAGAACGCGAACAGTTGAGAAAGAAGGTGCTGGATTTCCTGACGGAGAACGGCATTGCGTATGAACTCTACACACATCCGGAACTCTCGTCGATTGACGAGTGTCTGGAATACTGGAAGGACATTCATGATGCCACGCACTGCAAGAACCTGTTCTTCCGCAACCACAAGGGCAACCGCCATTATCTGGTCAGCATGGAATGCCACAAGAACCTGGACATTCACGGACTGGAGCACATGGTAAGGCAGGGCAAGCTGTCGTTCGCATCGGAAGAACGCATGATGCGCTGTCTCGGACTGCATCCCGGTTCGGTATCGGCCTACGGTCTGATAAATGACATCCATCCTGAAAACGCGAATCCTAAAGAGCTGTTCGAAGACGGACACCGCGTCAAGTATTTCATTGACAGCGACCTGCAAAGAGTCAGCAAGATAAGTTTCCACCCGTGCGAAAACACCGCCAGTGTGGTGATAAGCCGCGAAGATTTTCTGAAATTTCTGGAACTGTGGGGAGGTCAGGTAGAGTGGCTTGACATGTCAGTCAAAAACGACTAACGGAGTAATTTCCACTTCGGACGCATCTCCGGTTTTCAGATGCTCACACAATCTCCTGGTTGCCTGATACATAAGGTCCTGCTTACGATACTGATTGTATCTGCATTGCACCTTCTGTACATAACTGATTGTTTCAACTGCCAGGAACTGTCCATTGCGGCAAAGCGTGTCTGAATAGACGCTGTCCGACCCCAAAGACTGAAGCACAGGAACAATGCAATCCCACTTGTAGCGGTTTATGCCGTCACGTCTGGCCAGGCGCATAGCATCGAACACATGCCCCGTTCCCCCATTGTAACTGCCAAGGATATAGTTCAGACGTTCCGGCATGCTGATGAATGAATACTGGTCATCAAGGACATGAAGATATCTGACAGCAGCCTTGACATTCAGTTCGGTGCTGACCTGATTGGTGTCGATATCCATTTCCCTAAGCATCTGCTTGTATGTTGACGGCATCATCTGCATCAGTCCGAAAGCACCGACTGCAGACTGTACCGTAGTGTCGAATTTTGATTCGACATTAGCAATAGCCGACAGCAGAAGCCAGTCAAATGTACTGTCCTGATACTGACGCATCAGTTCATCAAAGTCGGAAATTTCAATCCAACTTTCCTGATAATGATTTGGCTCGAAACGGGAAAAACGGTTGCGCGAACAGGAGCATGTTCTCAACGAAAAAAGCACAACCAGCAATACAGCTGTAGCAAGCAGGACGGCAACTTTGCGGACACTCATTTCCGGTCCATTGTATTCTGTCTTCATATTTGCCGCAAAATTACCACTTTTTGGCGACAAAACACGAATCAGACCAAACAAAAGGCTGGAAACATTTGGAGTTAACAGGCAAATGGCATAATTTTGCAGACAGTATGAGATACGTTTTCCATCATATCCACCATCATCACAGCACCTGCAGACCATAAACGGCGGGCCCGATGGTCGTGCATAATTTTGGAAATATGAGGCTTGCCACAAGATATGGCAGGCTTTTTTTGTTATTGGAACAATGAAATAAAATATATACAGTCATGCTTAGAATTGCAGTTCAATCAAAAGGACGTCTCTATGAAGAGACAATGTCACTCCTGACAGAATCAGGAATCAGTCTTGGTGCCGGAAAGCGCACTCTTCTTGTTCAGGCCGGCAACTTTCCGGTAGAAGTTCTGTTCCTTCGCGATGACGACATACCACAGTCTGTTGCAGGCGGCGTTGCAGATGTCGGCATTGTGGGTGAAAACGAATTTGTTGAACGTCAGGAAAACGCGGAAATAATAAAGCGTCTCGGTTTCAGCCGCTGCCGCCTTTCGCTGGCCATTCCAAAGGCAGCCGATTACAAGGGTCTTGAATGGTTCAACGGCAAGAAAATAGCCACCTCATATCCGGGAATTCTGAAGAATTTCCTGCAGAAGAACAACATTGATGCACAGACTCATGTCATTACAGGCTCTGTTGAAATTGCCCCAGGTATAGGTCTGGCCGATGCCATATTTGACATTGTAAGTTCCGGTTCCACTCTGGTAAGCAACAATCTGAAAGAGGTGGAAGTCGTAATGCAGTCAGAGGCTCTGCTCATTGGCAACCCGAATCTCAGCGGTGAGAAGCAGGAAATACTCAAAGAGCTTCTGTTCCGCTTTGATTCCGTCAAGGCTGCCCAGGGCAAGAAGTATGTCATGATGAACGTACCAAACGACCATTTGTCTGATATAATAGGTGTTCTTCCCGGCATAAAGAGCCCCACGGTAATGCCGCTGGCTCAGGAAGGTTGGAGTTCACTGCACACCGTACTGGACGAAAAATGTTTTTGGGAAATCATCGGCAAGCTCAAGTCTCTTGGCGCCGAAGGCATTCTGGAACTTCCAATTGAAAAGATGATTCTATGAACACTATTCTGAATCCGGACCGTTCACAGTGGTCCGAGCTGACCAGACGCCCCGCATTGAGCGTCAGCGGACTCTACGAAAGGGTCCAGGCTGTTCTTGACAAGGTTAGGAATGACGGAGACAGCGCACTGCTGGCTTTAGAGGAACAGTTTGACCATGTAAAGCTGTCAAGTCTTGCAGTATCGCAGCAGGAACTTGACGAAGCTGCCGACAAGGTTCCGGCAGAGCTGAAGCAGGCCATACAGCGTGCGGCCGCCAACATACAGAAGTTTCACCAGGCCCAGCTTCCAAAGATGGTGGAAGTTGAGACAAGCACCGGTGTCAGATGCTGGCAGAAGGCCGTTCCAATAAGCAAAGTCGGTCTGTACATTCCAGGCGGTACCGCCCCACTCTTTTCGACCGTACTGATGCTGGCCATCCCTGCACGTACTGCAGGATGCCAGGACATTGTGCTGTGTACGCCTCCTGGACCTGACGGTCATGTGAATCCGGCCATTCTTTATGCCGCACAGGTTGCCGGCGTGAACCGCTTCTTCAAGTTGGGCGGTTCGCAGGCTATTGCCGCCATGGCATACGGCACCGAAAGCGTTCCCAAGGTCAGCAAGATATTCGGCCCAGGCAACCCGTACGTTACCGCAGCCAAGCAGATTGTCTCATTGAAGGATGTAGCCATTGACATGCCGGCCGGACCGAGCGAAGTGCTGGTAATTGCCGATGCCAAGGCCAACCCCGCATTCGTTGCCGCAGATCTTCTTTCACAGGCCGAACACGGCCGTGACAGCCAGGTAATCATGCTGACATCAAGCAGAGAGTTCATAGGCAAAGTGGAAGCCGAAGTTGAAAGACAGCTTGCTCTGCTTCCGCGATGCGACATTGCGAAAGACGCTCTTGCAAACAGCCGTCTCATTCTGCTTGAAAACGATGACAGGATTGTTGAGTTCAGCAACCTCTACGCTCCGGAGCATCTCATAATACAGACTGAGAACTGCGACGAGCTGGCACAGCGCGTGGTCAATGCAGGTTCCGTATTCCTTGGCCCGTATTCACCGGAAAGTGCAGGTGACTACGCATCGGGCACCAACCACACCCTGCCGACAAGCGGATATGCAAAGGCATACAGTGGCGTGAACATAGACAGCTTCATGCGCAAAATAACTTTCCAGAAATTGTCAAAGGACGGTCTGAAGGATCTTGGTCCGATTATCGAGACCATGGCCGCAGGCGAATTCCTTGACGCACACAAAAATGCTGTAACAGTCAGACTGAAATCACTATGAAAGATCTGAAAGAACTGCTCAGGCCGAATATTGCCGCACTGAGTCCATACACATCGGCACGCGACGAATACAAGGGCAAGGAGGCACGCGTCTTTCTTGACGCGAACGAGAACCCCTACAACCAGCCGTTGAACCGTTACCCGGACCCGGAGCAGCATGAACTGAAACTGGAGCTGCAAAAAATCAAAGGAGTTGCGCCGGAATCCATTTTCTTCGGCAACGGCAGCGACGAATGCATAGACCTGATGTTCCGTGTCTTCTGCCGTCCGGGAATTGACAACGCCGTTGCCATAGAGCCCACATACGGCATGTACGGCGTTACGGCTGCCATCAACGACGTGGAGTACCGTCGCGTGCTTCTCGATGACAATTTCCAGCCCAATGCCGACAAACTTCTGGCCGCCATTGACAGCAACACGAAACTGGTGTTCTTCTGTTCGCCCAACAATCCGTCGGGCAACGACATTGACCACAGCGTGATTGACCGCGTGCTTGAATCGTTCGACGGCATTGTAGTGATTGACGAGGCTTACATTGACTTCACCAGTCTGCCGTCATATACAAAGAAGTTGGACAGATATCCCGGACTTGTGGTGTTGCAGACATTCTCAAAGGCCTGGGGTATGGCAGGAATAAGACTCGGACTTGCCTTTGCAAATCCGGCAATCATAGCCGTAATGAACCAGGTACGCTACCCGTACAACGTGAACGTGCTGACACAGCGCAAGGCTCTTGAAGAGGTCCGCCAGTCGGAGCGTGTGGCCAAGTGGGTATGTGAAATCATTAAAGAACGCGGACGCATAATGCCGATCGTGGCACAGCTGCCCTGCTGCCAGCGGGTTTACAAGTCCGATGCCAACTTCTTCCTGGCCCGTTTTGACGATGCGCGCGCCATGTATGACCACCTGTCCGAAAACGGCATCATTGTCCGCAACCGCAGCAAGATAACCCTTTGCGGCAACACCTTGCGCATTACCGTCGGCACACGTCAGGAGAATGACGAACTTATTGAATGCATGCAGAAATTCAAATGATACAATTATGAAGAAACAGGTCCTGTTCATTGATAGAGACGGAACACTTGTTGAAGAACCGTTTGACGAGCAGCTTGACAGTTTTGAAAAGCTCAAGTTCGTTCCGGGAGTATTCAAGAGTCTTTCATTCCTTAGCGAACGCATGGATTTCGAACTGGTCATGGCCTCCAATCAGGATGGCCTCGGCACCCCATCGTATCCTGAAGAAGATTTCACGCCAACGCAGGACTTCATTCTTCAGACGCTGGCAGGAGAAGGCATAAAGTTCAACGACCTGCTTATTGACCGCAGTTTCCCCAAAGACAACCTGCCCACCCGCAAGCCCGGTACCGGAATGTTCACAAAGTACATGACCGATGAATACGACCTTGCAGGCAGTTTCGTAATAGGTGACCGCGCTACCGATGTGGAACTGGCTTTTAACCTTGGATGCAAGGCCATTCTGCTGCAGGACAGCACTGATTGTCTTCCACAGCAGTTGCTTGACACATGCGTATTCCATAGCCGCGACTGGTGGAAGGTTGCACAGTTCATATTTGCCGGGCAGCGCACAGCCAAAGCGCACCGCGCCACAAAGGAAACCGACATACTTGTGGAACTGAACCTTGACGGCAGCGGCAAATGCGACATCAGCACCGGCCTTTCATTCTTTGACCACATGCTTGAACAGATTGGCCGCCACGGCGGAATGGATCTGACCATCAAGGCAAAGGGCGACCTGAATGTTGACGAGCATCACACCATTGAAGATACAGGCATAGTGCTCGGGCAGTGCATTCGCGAAGCTCTTGGTGACAAACGGGGCATAGAACGCTACGGATTCGCTCTGCCCATGGATGACTGCCAGGCTCAGGTCACCCTTGATTTCGGAGGCCGCAGCTGGCTTGTATGGGATGCAGAATTCAAGCGCGAGAAGGTTGGTGACATGCCTACGGAAATGTTCCTGCATTTCTTCAAGTCACTGAGTGACGCTGCACAGATGAATCTGAACATAAGCGCACAGGGAGACAACGAGCATCACAAGATTGAATGCATATTCAAGTGTCTTGCCCGTGCCATGAAGGCCGCAGTACGCCGCGACGTCTGGCACTACGAGCTCCCCTCCTCCAAGGGCCTCCTGTAATTTCAGATTTGCGCACACGGTTTTGCCAAAACCGTTCCAGAAAATAAAAAAGAGAGGGTGACTGCAACAGTCATCCTCTCTTTGTATTATTACGAGTTCCGATTACTTGAAGAAGTCTTCAAGAGCGGCTTCCAGTTCCTCGCCACGCAGGTTGCGGCCAATGATTGTGCCTTCGGCATCAATCAGGAACGACGACGGGATTGCGCTGACCGAATACATCATAGCCGGCGATGCCGCCATATCGTCAAGACCGTTCCACATCTGAGGCCAAGTCATACCCTGTTCGCTTATAGTCTGCTTCCACTCGTCGATATCTTCATCGACCGATACACTGACAATCTGGAATCCCTTTGATGCGTACTTTTCATAGGCAGCCTTAAGATAAGGAACTTCGCTCATGCACGGTGAGCACCATGTTGCCCAGAAGTCAAGAAGTGTCACTTTGTTTTCTGACACGAAACTTGACAGCGTAGCCTTGTCGTTGTTTTTCTGAGTCTTCTGATCAAGGATGCTGCATTCAAAGTCAATGTATGGAGCACCCGTTGCAGTGAGCATCTGCATGGAAACCATCTGTGCAAGCTGAATGAGTTCAGGACGGTCACCAAATGATGGAGTCAGTGCGTCTATGAATTCAGTCAGTTCTTCAGGCTCGAACATGTCATAACTTTCAAGCAACTGCTGATATCCGAAAATCTTGTTCGAGTTCTGTATGATGCTTTTCCCGACAAGTGCACGATATTCATCCTGAAGCGCATTCATTTCATCAATGAATCCATGGGCATCGCCATTGGAGGCAGCGGTTATCCTGATCTTATCCTCAAGTTCCATTGCCTTGGCATTCAGTGTACCTGTTGAATCATAGAACTCCTGGAATGCGTCATTATTTGGAGTACCGACAGTATTCTGTTCGCCGGAAACAAAGTCGTAACGGACCTTTATCTTTCCAGGTTCCAGGAACAACTGGCATACGCCCTGTTCGCCTTCGGTCTCGAATATGATATATGCGAGCTGACAAGAATCGGTCTTGCCTGACAGACTGAACTTGCCGTCCATCAGCATGGCTGAATCAATTGCTGATATGCCGTTGTAATCAATGACATTCAAAGTAACCATTGTGCTGTCTGGAACAGCCTCGAAATTACCCTGTATGGAGTATCTGTTTCCACATGAAACAAGTACGGTTGCAACAAAAAGAGCGGCAAGTGTCTTCTTCATAATTTTCGGATTATTTGATTACGTATTGTGAACTGATGGATTCGTTGCTGGTCACGCGACGGATTGTTTCAGCAAACATTTCTGCTATGGAAAGCTGTTTCAGCTTTTTGCACGGAATTGCATTACGGTATGGTATGCTGTTTGTGAATACAATCTCCTCAAGTGCCGAGTTGTCAACACGCACAGGAGCATCGCCGGACATGACGCAGTGCGAAGCCAAAGCACGTACAGACTTTGCACCAGCCTCCATCATGGCATCGGCAGCCTTGCAGATTGTTCCTGCTGTATCGACAATGTCATCTACAATGACCACGTTCTTACCTTTCACATCACCAATAATGCGGATGCTGTCAACAACGTTCGCGCGGCTGCGTGTCTTCTGGCAAAGAACCAGCGGACAGCCAAGATATTTGGCATAAGCGCTTGCGCGCTTGCTGCCGCCTACATCGGGAGCAGCCATTATAAGTTCATCAAGTTTCAGGCTCTGGATGTAAGGTACGAAAATCATCGACGCATACAGATGATCAACAGGAACGTCAAAGAAACCCTGAATCTGGTCTGCATGAAGGTCCATGGTGATAAGGCGGTCTATGCCGGCTACTGACAGCATGTCGGCAACCAGTTTCGCACCAATTGAAACACGCGGCTTGTCCTTGCGGTCCTGTCGTGCCCATCCGAAATACGGAACTACAGCATTGACACTCTTGGCCGATGCCCTCTTGGCTGCATCAACCATAAGAAGCAGTTCCATAAGATTGTCCGAGTTTGGAAAAGTTGACTGGACTACAAACACATCGGCTCCACGGATTGACTCTTCATATGAGACTGCGAATTCGCCGTCTGCAAAGTGAGACACAATCATGTTGCCCAACGGACAGTTCAAGTAATCACAGATTTCCTTGGCAAGATACATTGTATTCGTACCGCAGAACACCAGAAAAGGATTTTTGGAATCCATATTTGACTTGGTTTGTATTGGTTTAAATTTGGGTCTGCAAAATTACAAATAAAATATGAGCAGCGGCAATCTTTTGTATTTTTATTGGAATCCGAAACAAGGTTATTCTGCAGACCTCGTACTATTGAGATTGTCAGATGTCACAAGAGTAAGCTGACTAGTGATGAGAGGAACTGAAACCAGTCCGTTTTTCACCTCTTCAGTAGTCATCGGTGAAACTCCATTGACAAGCGAACTTACGACAAGAGCCGTATTGTATGCCATTGATTTGAGCGACTTGTCAACCGTCATGGACATTTTGCCGGCTGCAATAAGATTACGTGCCTCACTGGTGTTGTCCTGTCCTGTAATGGCCGGATACTTTGCATCTTTGGCAACAATGGTATCAAGCACCGATACTATTCCGCAGGCGACAGCATCGTTAGGACCGAGAATCAGATCCGGATACTCTCCTTTTTCAAAGTATTCATGCAGACGTCCTTCAAACTTCTTACCGCCCTCTTCCTTTGACCAGTCTTCGAGTGCAACGGCTTTATAACTTACAAGATTACTCTTGACAATCAGTTTACCACCGTCTATATAAGGTTTCAGCAATTCGTATGCGCCATTGAAATAGCACTCGGCATTATCGTCGGACGTAGGACCGGCAAACATCTCCAGAGTCATTGTTGCCTTTCCGCTGGCCTTGTACTGCTGAATCAGGAACTGGGCCTGCATGACTCCCAACTGTTCACGCTGACATGAAGAATAGCAGGCAATCTTCGTGTTCAATGGAATGATTCTGTCATGGCAGACAATATGCAGATCGTTGTGACCGTCAAAAACGCCACGGTTGTTCAAGTCCTGATAGTCTATCGGAGTGATGACAAAATTCTTTATTCCGCTTTTTATTGCATTCTGTATCTGCACGGCCTGTTCTTCTGCGCCTTCGGCTGTCTCCGGAGCGGTATACTGGCTTGTTTCCAGACCATACTGGGCTAATGCATCAACAAGATTGGACATATCGGTGGTCCAACGTTCAAGTTTTACACCATCAGGAAGGAACAGAGCGACTCTCTTATCAGCCTGTTCTTCCTTTTCACATGAAATAGCCAGGATGGCCAGACATGAAGCCATCAACACTTTACCAATTATTCTCATAACCTTTGTTTGATAGTAATATTGTTTTTACAAATATACTCCTTTTATGATAATGCGGTCTGAAATGTTGACTTTTTTTAGGAAGAGGAAGAGAAACGGTTACATCAATCAGCAGCCAACGACCAGGCATATCCGTCACATGTATGTGTCTCAATATGTTCCGGGCCCAACAGAACATCATGCAGATTGTCTGTAATGCCTGTACCGCGAAGTTTCAAAACAGCCTCTTTCCGTGTCCACAGACGGACGAACTCCATATCCGGATCTGAATCGGCATGTATCATTGCCTGTTCAGAGTTGTTCATGGTCTTCTCTATAAGAGCCTCATCGACCCTGCGCAGACTTTCCACATCAACTCCCACAGGAACGTCACCTACTGCAACTGCAATGGCCTTCCGGCAATGGCTGATACTGAAATGAATGTCCGGATAACCTATCAGAAACGGTTTGCCATACTTTCCATATCCGAATGTCATGTCTGTCATCCCAGTAAGTTCGGCAAGCATGGCATACGATTTAAGACAAGCATACTGTCCGAAAACGAAACGGTAACGAAGTGCCTGCTCCACCCTTTGCTGAGGAACCAGTCCAATAAGGCGGCGCACATTATCATCGGTACACTCGTCCATCCTGTCAAAGACACTTACCTTTATCACGTGATTATCATTGAATGACAGAGCCGCTCACCGTATATGTTCTGAGTTTGACAATGGCTGGCGCCTTGAAAAAATTATGCTGACAATCAGCATTGCAGCCAATGCGAACTGGTAGAAGTTGAACTGTATAATGTTTACTGGCGATATTGATGCCAGGCTGGCAGCCATGAGCAGTTGGGCTCCGTAAGGAAGAAGTCCCTGGACTATGCATGATGATGTGTCAAGGATACTGGCCATGCGCTTCGGCTCAATATTGTATTTTGATGCAATGGTTCTGGCAATATCTCCAGTAGTGATTATGGCTATTGTATTGTTGGCCGTGCACAGGTTGGTAACCGCAGTCAGAATTACAATTGACAATTGTGCCGCACGGCTGCTCGAGACATGTCTTGTCATAAGTTCAAGCAACAACTTGAAGCCGCCCAGTTCATTGATGACCCCCATGAGACCACCTGCAAGCATAGTAATGACAATAAGTTCTGACATAGACGCTATTCCTTCGCCCGATGCCTGAATTATCCCGACAAATGAATTTCCATTCATTACACCGGTCAGTATGGTTGCCAGAATACCTGACAGCAATACCGGAAGCACATTCATACCAGTGAGAGACAGCACTATTACCAGCAGATACGGGACAGACAGCCACCTGTTGTAATCAGAAAATTCCACCCCCGACTCCAAGCTTTGCGTAGCATAATATATAAGGACGATGACCGAGGCCGGTAGAACCACTTTCAGGTTAGCCCAGAACTTGTCGCGCATTCCGCATCCCTGGCTTTGTGTTGCAGCTATCGTGGTATCGGAGATGAAGGAAAGATTATCGCCGAAAAATGCGCCTCCAACGACAATTGCCACCATCCAGGCCGTGTTGGCATCGGTTTCAATGGCAATGCCGGATACTACAGGAGTCAGTGCGACAATGGTGCCGACCGATGTGCCTATCACCATAGACAGCAGGCACGATGCCAGGAATATGCCAGCCGGGAGAAAGCGCGCAGGCACAACATCAAGCGTAAGCGCAACCGTAACATCGACCGCCCCTATGGAACTTGCCATGCTCGTGAACATTCCGGCCAGAATGAAAATCCAGACCATCAGCAGTATATTGCCACGTAATATGCCGCTGGAGAAAACAGACATACGGGCATCTATAGTCCGTCCTCTGAGAATGCAGACGCCATAGACCGATGCGACCACGAATGCCACACTGATAGGCACTTCATTGGAACTGCCGGCAAGGACGGAAACAAACAGGAAAGTGCCAAGCAGCACCAGCACTGGCGTCAGCCCCAGGAAACCTTGCAATCCCCTACCATTTGTATGTCTTCTTCCCGCACTCACTTTATCAGTCAAATTAATATATCTGCACAAAAATACAAAAAGCTACCCATAGCTGACATTTTATTCATATAAAAAAGGGATGACCATTTGGCCATCCCTTTTTTATATCTGTACCGGCAATAATTATTCTTCAGCGCTTTTGTATGCGGCATTCAGACCGGAAATGACATCGGCTGTAATGTCCATGGCATCGTCAGAATAAAGAAGAGCGGCCTTGGTGACAATCATGTTGTAGCCGTGTGTCTTGTTGTATTCCTTAAGGAAAGAGTCAATTGCTTCACTTATTCTCTGAGCATTGCTGGCGTTTTCAATATCCAGTTCCTGGCTGTATTTTGCCTGTCTGTCCTGAAGAGACTGAGCCTTCTTGTCAAGACGGTTCTGCTCGGACTGGGCGCGTTCGGCGCTTGAATATACGTTGTTCTGGACTTTCCTGCGGAAATCGTCGTATTCCTTTTCAAGTTTGTTGGCTTCTTCGGTCAGAATGAGACGGTAGTTTTCCTCCTTGCGCATGAGACCTTCGTTCAGGTCAAGGCAGAAATTGTAATTCTTGAGCAGCGAATCAACATTCACAACTGCAATCTTCAGTCCTGTTGTAGGAACTGAAGTCTGGTTCTCAGTCTGGTTTTCCGAATTGCCTGCCGGTTGCTGGCACTGGCAGAAAAACATTACGGCAAAAGCTGCAACGATGGTTTTGAATTTCATAGTCTGTTTATTTGTTTTTACTTTTTTCACTGACAGCCATCGGATTTGTCCTTTGGGCTTGCGCATCCTGCGTTTCAACACATCCTATGCCGCGCTTTCTCATTGCCGGGTTCTTGCCAACATGTATATTGGGAAACCGTCCGTTCTTTCTGATCCAGATGCCTACTGACAACAGGGCCACTCCGGCAAGCAGGAATGCAACAGCTAAAAGAAATGTTGAAAACATAAGCTCGCGAAGATAATCATTTTGCTTGTAATGCTGTATATTTGGGGAATAAAAATTGAATTCAATGAACAGTAACAGCACTCATGCGGAAAGGGTCATGGAAATATTCGCCCGTATTTGCGGTATTCCACGTCCGTCGGGACACGAAGAACAGATAGGTAATTTCCTGATGGAATTTGCAGATGCCCATGGACTTGACGCTTCAAAGGACAGAACAGGCAATGTGATAATCCGGAAACCGGCTACAGACGGAATGGAACACTGTGTTCCTGTCATACTTCAGGCACATCAGGATATGGTCTGTGAAAAAGATGCCTCCCTTGATCACGATTTTATGACCCAGCCTATTGGAACATACGTAGAAGATGGCTGGCTCAAGGCCAAAGGCACCACTCTCGGGGCCGATGACGGCATGGGCATTGCCATGGCTCTGGCTGTTCTTGAGGCCGATGACATAGCGCACGGTCCCTTGGAATGCCTTTTCACCGTTTCAGAGGAAACCGGACTTGCCGGAGCCATGAATCTGGAACCTGGTGCGTTGAAAGGACGCATGCTCATCAATCTGGATTCAGAGGACGAAGGTCAGATTTTCATTGGCTGTGCTGGCGGCATGAACACGCTGGTATCATTCGGCTACAATCCGACGGAGGTTCCATCCGGCAGATTCTTTCTGAAGATAAGCATTGACGGACTTCATGGCGGCCATTCAGGCGATGACATTGACAAAGGCTATGCCAATGCAAACAAGCTGCTGGCCCGTTTCCTGTGCCAGACAATGGAAAAATATGACATGTGTCTATGCGACATATCCGGAGGCAATCTGTCAAATGCCATTCCACGTGATGCTCAGGCGGTAATTGCAGTTCCGTCCAACATGAAGGAGAATATTAGGGTCGATTTCAATGTGTTTGCAAGCCAGATGGAAAACGAATTCCATGTGACTGAAAAGAACATGGTCTTCAGGATGGAATCCACATCGGCCAGTCAATGGTGCATCCAACCCGATGTGGCACACAGACTTGTGCTTGCCCTTGTAGCAGTCCAGAATGGTGTGTATGCCATGAGTATGGACATCAGGGGCCTGGTGGAGACTTCATCGAACCTTGCCAGCATACGCACTGAAAAAGGCTTGATCAGAATAGTGACCAGCCAGCGCAGTTCGGTTGAGAGCGCAAAACTGGCTGTACGTCAGGCTGTCGCATCATGCTTTGAACTTGCCGGCGCCCATGTGGAAAGTAACGACGGGTATCCCGGATGGACACCGAATCCTGATTCCGAACTGTTGAAGGTGGCAGTATCGGCATATCGTGAACTGTTTGGGAAAGAGCCTCAAGTCAAAGCTATCCATGCGGGCCTGGAGTGCGGGCTTTTCCTTGACACATATCCTGACCTGGACATGATTTCGGTAGGCCCGACACTGCGTGGCGTGCATTCTCCGTCGGAGCGTCTGGAGCTTGCGACTGTTCCTATGGTGTTTGATCACATTATTGCCATTCTTGCAAATATTCCACAGTGAATCTGACAGTTACAGATACATTTGTCAATTATGGCATAGGGGTTGGTGTCCAGGCATTCTCACCCATGCGTAATGCGGTTCTGCCCTTTCACGTGGTGCAGGGACATCAGGTTCACGGTGACAGAATAGCCGTGGTTGACAATGACCGCCTGGCAAGAGAGGACCTTGAAGGGTTCGATGCGTTCGTGACCAATGTGCCGGGAGTGGCTCTTGGCGCACGTACGGCCGACTGCGTTCCTGTTCTCCTCCATGATTCCGAACATCATGCCATTGCTGCTGTCCATTCGGGCTGGAAAGGCACGGTATTAAAGATTGCAGCATCGGTCCTTGAACGTATGCATGAACTGTATGGAACCAACGCCGGAAAAGTTTCTGCCGTCATCGGCCCCAGCATTGGCCCGGACAGTTTCCAGGTAGGCATTGAAGTGGCCGACAGGTTTGCGGATGCCGGCTTTCCGATGGACAATATTCTTTCAGACCGCGGTCCGCGTGTTCCGGGAACCATGAATGGCGGGCTTCACATTGATTTGTGGAAGGCAAACAAGTGGATTCTGATGCAGGCAGGAGTAGTGGAACAGTCCATTCTTGTAGCCGGCATTGACACTTATGCCGATACACGTTTCTTTTCAGCCAGACGTGAAGGGCCGGCTTGCGGGCGTACAGTCAACACGATACGCCTTCTCTGAAATTTTGTTACCTTTGTGAAGCTAAAAAAAGCACTTGAATTACAACTGATCAAAAACCAACTTATAATGAGAAAAAAACTGTTTATGACGGCTGCTGTGATGGCCGTGTGTTCGTTGGCATCGGCCCAGATTCAGGATCTGGCAAGCCCGGACGGCAGACTGGTAGTGTCATTCAATCTGACTGACACCGAGACTCCAACCTATTCCGTGAAGTATGACGGCAAGGACATGCTTATGGACTCGCCCATCGGCATTATGCTTGACATGGGCGCAAAACCGACCCTGCAGGGACTGCCTCAGGGACGCGATGCCGGCACGGGTGACTTCACAAAGAACCTGAGCCTTGTAAGTGTTACAGACAATCAGGCTGTGGCAGAGTATTCACTTGACCGCATCAAGGTATCAAATGTGAAACGTGAATATGTGCAGCGCATAATTGAACTTCAGAATGCTTCTAAGCAGAAAATGGAGATAGAGTTCCGCGTAAGCGACAACGACATTGCATTCCGCTACAATCTTCGTACAGGCCAGCAGCGCAACAGCACACGTGTACTGTTTGAAAACTCCGGCTTCACATTCCCTGATGGAACGACAACTTTCCTGACAGACCAGAGCGATGCCATGATAGGCTGGCAGCGCACCAAGCCGAGTTATGAGGAAGGATACACCAACGACGCTCCCATGGACAAGAAGTCGGGCTACGGCCATGGCTATACTTTCCCGGGTCTGTTCCATGTAGGTGACAACGGCTGGGTCCTGCTGTGCGAGACCGGTGTAAGCAGCAAATACTGCGGATGCCGTCTGAGCGACTGCGTGAACAACACATATAAGATTGAGTTCCCTATGCCCGACGAGAACAACGGCATAGGCACAACCTGCCCTGCAGTACGTTTGCCCGGTTCAACGCCGTGGCGTACCATTACCGTAGGCTCAACGCTTGCTCCAATTGTCGAAACCACTGTAATGTGGGATTATGTTGAGCCGGTATTTGAAACCGCTCATGAATACAAGTACGGTCGCAGCACATGGAGCTGGATTGTATGGCAGGATGCATCGTGCAACTGGGATGATCAGATAAAGTTCATTGATCTGGCCAGCGCCATGAATTTCGAGTACATTCTGATTGACGCAGGCTGGGACCAGAACATAGGATATGACCGTATGGAGGAACTCATCAAGTATGCCAACTCAAAGAACGTCGATGTATTCCTGTGGTATTCGTCAAGCGGTAACTGGAACGACATTACCCAGAGCCCCATCAACAGAATGGACAACGCTGTAGTCCGCAAAAAGGAAATGGCATGGCTTGAGAAGGTAAACTGCAAAGGCATCAAAGTCGATTTCTGGGGCGGTGACAAGCAGGAGACCATGCGCATGTATGAAGAGGTGCTGAGCGATGCCGATGACCACGGTCTGATGTGCATTTTCCATGGCTGCACCATGCCGCGCGGCTGGGAACGCATGTATCCTAACTATGTAGGTTCAGAGGCTGTCCTGGCTAGCGAGAACATGTATTTCGGTCAGGGCTCATGCAACGAAGAGGCATTCAAGGCCACACTTCATCCGTTCATACGCAACACAATGGGCTGCATGGAGTTCGGAGGCTGCTTCATGAACCGCATTCTCAACAGACAGAACGCAGGCCGCGGATCAAAGCTCATGACAGGACCCATATTCCAGATTGCAACCCAGGTGGTATATCAGAACCCGATTCAGAACATTGCCATCTGCCCGAACAATCTTGAGGACGCTCCGAAAATCTGCATGGACTGGCTCAAGACTTCACCTACCCAGTGGGAGGAGACCCGTTTCATCGACGGTTATCCCGGCAAGTATGTCATAATTGCACGTAAGGACATTAACGGCAAGTGGCATGTAGCCGGCATGAATGCTACAAAGGAAAACATAAAGGTCAAACTGGATCTTTCATTCCTTGGCGACGGCGAGGCTGCACTCTATATGGATGACGCTTCATTCGAGAATCCTTCATTGAGTACGGTAAAACTGAAAGGCAAGAAGGGCTTCCAGATGGAGATTGTTCCAAGCGGTGCTGTAATTCTTGAAAAGTGATGTTCTTCTAATACATCTGAAACGGCCGCTTTTGTTGAAGCGGCCGTTTTTTCAGTCCGAGATTTAACAAAATGGAGTTTTCTGTGTCTTAATTATGAGAACCGATTAAACTTGATGATTATGAAAACACGTGGAATTCTTATGATGACATTAGCGGCAGGAATGCTGCTTGCCGGCGGATTCGCCAGTGCACAGTCCAGAACAGTGACAAATGATCGCAGAGCCGTTACTGCCAGACCGGCAGAACCGTCACGTCAGTCAAGAGCATCGGAACCAAGTCGTAAGGTTGAAAACCGCAGGGCTCCGCAACCTGACCGGAAAATCAGACCTGACAGAGCGGCAGAACCGTCACGTATTGTCAGAAAGAACGATATCCGGATGTTCGACCAGAAACACAGAATAGTTCTGCCAAGGGAACAATTTCGCGAACTGTGGCCTGTAAGCGATTATGCTGTAAAGGAAATTACCCGTGCAAGGTTCGATTCTGACAGGATGGAACTTGTCCGTAGTCTGATTCTTGATGACGGAGTGTTCTTCTCTGATCAGGTGGTTACCATTTCCAAGTCTTTCGTGTTCAGTTCCGACAGAACCGAATTCCTTGAACTGGTTTACGAATCGACCATAGACAAATTCAATTTCTATAAGGCAATCATTACGCTCACGTTTTCATCGGACCGCAACAGAATAATGGACTATGCCATTTCTAAAGCCCGCCATTATGACGAAGAACCTGATATTGCATACGTCCCTTCCAAGGCGGATATCAGTGATATGGTCAAGGCTCTGAAGGAAACGAGCTTCTCGTCGGACCGGAAGAAAATGGCTATGCTGATGGCTGTCAGCCAGCAGTTGGATTCGCGCCAGATTGCACAGCTGGCAAACACTTTCACATTCGAGAGCGACAAGATGGAGTTCCTGCGCAATGCATATCCGTTCTGCATTACCCCAAGGGAATACGATGCAGTACTCAAGTCATTGAAATTTGAGAGTGACCGACGCAGCCTTATGGATGAGATTCGTCGCATGACTCCAGTGCCTGCACCAGCTCCATCCCGTCGGTAATTCTTCCAGGTATTGAAACAGACCGCCTGCCGTCAAACGGTGGGCGGCTCTTTTTTTGCTCTGCGCCCTTGTGAAACCCTATCTGAATTGCCTGCAATGAACTCCTTCCAGCTTTTCGGACCTTTCACGCCTGTATCAGGACGGCCGAGCTGCAGGAAGTGGCAGTATGCGGCACCCAAGGCGTCGGTCGCATCAAGATATTTCGGCATCTCGTCCTGACTGATGTTGAGCATGCGCTGAAGCATTGCCGCAACCTGTTCCTTGCTTGCGCTGCCGTTGCCTGTTATGGCCATTTTGATTTTCAGCGGGGCGTATTCGTGTATGGGAATGTCGTGGTTTATGGCAGCAGCTATGGCTACACCCTGCGCGCGCCCCAGTTTGAGCATTGACTGGACATTCTTGCCGAAGAACGGGGCCTCGATAGCCATCTCGTCAGGCAGGTATTCTTCAATGATGCCGCCAACACGCTGGAAAATGTGGCCCAGTTTCAGGTACATGTCTTTTTCCTTGTGAAGGTCAATGACACCCATGGCTACAATACCGGCTTTGTTGCCGTTGACTTTGATGACCCCGTATCCCATAATATTTGTGCCAGGGTCGATTCCCAGTATAATGCGCTCTGCCGGAATTTTTCTGTCCATAATTCAAAAATACAATGCGAATATAAGCAATATCCAAACCTTTTGCTACCTTTGCCGTTGAAATAAGCCTGCAAGGGTGGTTTTAGTCCGCAAGGGCATTATTGGGGGCATTAGCTCATCTGGCTAGAGCGTTTGACTGGCAGTCAAGAGGTGACGAGT
>JAKSIQ010000034.1 GCA_024398755.1 Bacteroidaceae bacterium
AAAACAGAAAAGTGAGGTCAGGAAACTACGTGGACTATTCCACGTAGTATTTCCTGCCATTGATTATATACAGTCCGTGCTGCGGGTTCTCCACCTGCCTTCCGTACATGTCATGGATTACAGACTGGCCGGTAATGTCTGCCTGCATTTCCGGTCCGACCCATGTCGGAGTCTGTTCATTGGTGTATGTGCCGTCAATGCAATATACCTGGAGCCCGGTGAATGACGGGTATGGGTCTTCGCCAAGTGTCTGGAGGAAGACTGTTTCTGCACGTTCTGCGTTCAGACGCCATGTCACGCTGCCATCGGCCATTTCGGCATCGGTCACAAGCGTTTCGCCTTGCGCGGTCTTGTCATAGAGTACGGTAGAGTAGGCGTTGGTCACACCGCTGCCGGCAGTGGCTGCCGTTCCGCTGAAAATTGAGCCTTTTGTTGCGGCTGTGCAATTTATGGCACCTGTGTTATAGACATTGCTGATTTCTGCGGCGGCTGCAGTGGTGTAAAGGTTAGCTATACCTGCCACATTTCCGCTTCCACTTATTGCACCGCGGTTGAACGAATCTGTTATCTTTCCTGTTGCTGCCTGTACATATCCGCAAATGCCTGCTGCATAAGTGCTGCTTGCTGTAATGTCAGCAATGTTGGCGCAACGCTCTGCTACCGATGCTCCGTTCATGTATGCCACAACTCCGGCCACATACTGCTTGCCATTTACTTGTGCGCAGTTGGTACAGCCGGTTATGGTAGCGGCCTTTGAATAGCCTACAATGCCGGCTGCATAGTTACCGGTCGATGTCACGTTTCCGCTTACACTCAGGTTGCTTATCTGTGCTCCTTCGGCATAACCGAACAGTGCCTGATACGTTTTTGTCGAGTTTATGTAAAGTCCGGAAACTGTGTGGTTCTGACCGTCAAACGTACCTTTGAAAGTCTTGGAGTTGCTGCCTATTGGGGTCCACTCAAAGCCAAGCAGGTCAATGTCGGCAGTAAGGACTGCGCTTATGTTGTTTCCGCTATTGACCTGGCTGGCGAACCATGCCAGTTCGTAACCGGTACCAATCTGATAAACGCCATCAAGCAATGTAGGCTGGCCTATGCTGTCTCCGTCCCAGTTCACATGGGTTATTGCAGCCAGTTCAATATTTACCTGACTTATGGAGTCAGATTCCGGTGTAGTTTCCAATATGCCGCGGGTATATCCGAATCCGGGTGCAGTGGCTTCGTAGTAGAATTTGCCGTAGTAATTCAGCGGATAGCGGCCAAGTGAGTCGGGGGTTATGGTTGAACCGTTGCGGTTGGTCAGAGTTACTGACGCATTCTCGGCATTGGCCACATTCAAAAGGGCTTTGAGTGAAATGACCGATACGGGAATGGTCACATCAGGGACACTTCCAAAGTAGGTCTTGTGTGCAATGGCTGTGAAGTTGGGGCTGCGACCTCCAATCTTACTCAACAGACGATGGTTGCCAATAGGATCACCGTAACCTGTAACCTGCAGCACGCCATCGCTCAGACAGATGTCTTCGGTCTGGTCTTCAGGGATGACAACTGTTACAGCCTGTGCCTTGGGGGTTCCTGCAAAGTTGTACTGGTTGCTGCCAAGAATGAGTTCAGTGCCTGTGGGAACGCCGTTGTATGTGATGTATGCCGACATGTTGTATATGCCTGCCATCTTGTTGGCAGGATGATACAGGCCGTTATACTGGATTTTCACCTGATCTCCGGGGCAGAATACGTCACTGCCCGGATTCGATTCGTTGGTTATGGTACGCTTTACAGGCTTGGCTGTCAGTACCTGATATACGTGACCGCCATCGGTACCTGTCAGACGTACTATCTGACGGCCCTTGCGCAACTTCAGGGTATAGCCTGTACCGGTCTTTCCGACTTCGGTGAAACCGTTTTCGTACGATACCCCATATTGTCTTATGACAGGGTAGCAGATTTCCACTTTGGCAACGCCTTCAGGAGTGAAGCTGTACTCATAACAGCTGTCTTCCTCAAGATAATAGAAGCAGTCATGTTCAGCATCGACATACTTGCCGGCGTTCTTCATTGTCTCCGCATTGTACTGTTCGTTAATGAACATGCCTGTTTCAAGGCTGGTGGGAGCAGCATCGACACTTACAACAAACACTCCGGTGTTTTCAGGCCACAGAGCGCTCCAGTCCTCGCCGCCCAGATAGGTCGATTTGGTTGTCTTTGCCCACTGGTTGACGTTGATGGCATCGTATGTGACAAGCACAATGGCTTCGCCGGTTGCGTTGGCGTTAAGTGTGGCCCATGGGTCGATGCCGGTGTCTGCATTGTCAATGCTTACTACGTCTGTAACACTTTTGCCGTCAATGCCGAACACTGTGTAATGGTAGTCAGGCTCAATGAAATAGTTGTTGGTGGAATTGTCTGTAAGCTGCCAGTCACGCTGGGCCAGAAGGTCGTAGGTCTGGCCGCTTTCCAGATTCAGATGGCCGCGGCTGTTAATGTTCAGCAGTATGTTGCCTACGTTGTAGGCATTGTTGTCGGTGGCATCGGTATTCATATAATGCGGATCGGCGTCCAGGTCTTTTTCTGTGAAGGCAAATACCGGACATTGTGACTCATCAGTATAATAGACAAACTTGCCGGCCACCGTGCGCTTGCCCTGCTGCCACAGACGGAAATTGTAGGTGTTGGCGTTTGCCAGGCGGTATGTGTATGTTGTAATGCCGCCCTGAACCAGCGTGTCAGTAGGCTGAATTGGGGTGAACGGAACGTAGTGTATTGAACCCGAACCGTTAGAGCCTCCAGGCTTGCGGAATATTCCAAAACCGGCGGCTGTGGGGAACGATACCGAAAATTCGCCTCCCATGGGTATGGCTATGTTTGTTGTAATGTTGGCCGTCACTGTTGCGCTTGCATACGCGTCCATGTAACCTTCGGCTAAAAGCGAATCACATGGGTGCAGAGTGCAGTTGTATGTTCCGCCGTTCGTTATGAGGCATGCCATTGAGCCTGCTGTCGAACTGGTTCCAAGTGTAATTGGAATGACATTGCCCTCGCGGGTGCGGCATGACAGGTCTTCAATGGTGTATTCATTGTCCAAAGTCCAGCCTTTGTTCGATGCCTTGATCGACGTTACAGTCCAAATCTGCAGGGCAATGCTGTCTGAACCTACAGCCAGTTCCATTGTGCCGTTCATGTTTCCTTTGGCATCGGACCCGCTTATGACGTACGTTGCGGGCTGCAGGTCATTGAAAATGTACATGTTCTTTCCGCCGACTACGGCAATGTTGTCATGTCTTACCGTGTCGCCGCTTTCCTTTGCGGTAAGGACCATTTCTTTGGTCGATGTGTTCATTGTGACGGTCACAGGTGTTGCCAGTGCCGTCTGAAATGCTGCGCCGGCGGCAAGCGCAAGAAGAAGTCTGCTTTTCATATTATTGATGTTTTATGTTTATGTATTTTTTTCCGTTACGGATTATAATGCCCTGCCAGTCCTGCGGGACCTTCATGCCCTGCAGGTTGAAGCATTCCGTTTCGCGCTGCATTCCAATGCGTCCAACGCCTGCCGGTTTCCAGTCTCCAAGTGCAAGGAAATGCGCCGGGTTGATGTAAATCTTGTAGCTGCCTACATACGTGCCTTCAGGTGTCCACTGGTGAAGCTTGCCGGGTGAATTGAAGTCTCCGTTGGCATCGGTGGCGTAAATGTAGCCGCTGTACGGATTTACGTAAATGCCGTAGGGCGATGACAGCTTTGACTTGATGTCGGCCGATACCGTTCCCGGCAGACAGTCGTCCAGGCCGTCGGCTCCATCGGTCTCAAAAAGTGTCTTGGGGTCGATGAGTGCCGTGTTGAAACGGTATTCGTAGGTGTAGTAGCTGAATGACGAGCCTATGGCGAAGAACTTGCCGTCGGTGGTGGCGCAGTTGTAGGTTGCCGGTATGTCGTCAAGTATCATGAAGCATTCATCGCTGCCGTCAAGTGCCGCACGGCAGTCGAATATCATTGAGCAGGCGGGCGTGTCATAATAGTCGCCGGGTGAGTTGATGCACAGGTACTGGCCCGTCTGAGACATCTTGCCGTACAGGTTGATGACCCCGGTATCGACATCACGAATCTTAGTCATTGTTTCCGCATCGATAATTGAAACGGTGGTTTCGTATTCATGGTCTTCCTGAAAGGCGTATCCGCCGGTGTTGGCAACGAACAGGCACCCGTCGTAATAAGCTATGCCTTCAGGCTCATAGCCAACTTCGCAGCACTTGATTACCTTGAAGGTCTTAAGATCCACTTTGGCCACATAGCCCCTGGTACATTCCCACAGTCCGCTTACGGTGCTGCATTCATGACCGTACGACGTTATGTACAGAAAGTCACCGTCGGTAGCCATCTTGCGGTTGTTGGGTATGTCTTCGGTAGCTGCCACCGCAGTGCCGTCGGTCCTGATGTACTGGATTATGTTGGACCAGTTCACGGCAATGGCAATCAGGTCCGCTCCTACCTGAATAATGTCATTGGGCGTGTCACCGATGCCGTAGCCGTTGGCCTGTTCGAACCATTTGTTCGATACAATGCGACCGTCTTCAAAATAGCTTATTCTGGCATTGTTTGACTGCCAGTTGCCTTCGTTCAGAATTATAAGGCGTTCCTGTGAAAACGCTGTCAGCGCCAAAAGGGCAAGAATTGGAAATAAGTATATGCGTTTCATAATTTCAGTGTCAGGGAAAGTTTGAAGTTGCGGCCCGGCATGGGGTAGCGCTGGATAAGTTCATATTGCACGTCAAGCAGGTCATTGACCTCGAAGCACACTCCCCAGTGAGGGAAATCGGCCGAAAGCTTCATGTCAATGTTGTCATACGGTTTCAGTATGTCTTCGGGGTCGGCGTATGACCACATGCGTTCGGATACGTGCAGTTCCGATACCGACAAAGTCAGGAACCTCCATGCACCCATGGCTGTGACTCCGCTTGAGAACTTGGGCGAATAGCAGATAATCATGTTCCAGCTGTCATCATCGGCCGATCCGGTACGGTTGCGGTCATCCTGGATGGTGCACGATGCCGTCACGCCGGCCATCCACTTGCCTGACCTGTACTGCATGGTTGTGCTGCCGTTAAGACCGTGGCACAGCGTCTTGCCGTAGTTCAGCATGGACCAGGTGTAGGTGCCTTTCATGGGCAGGCACACAATGCGGTCGGTAATGTCATTGCGGTAGGCATCGGCCTGTGCGGACAGTACCCATCGGCCAGGTGCCGCATGATATTCAAGGCCCAAGTTCCACTGGCGTGTGAATTCCGGCTTCAGGTTGCGGTTGCCGGCCTGGGTGTAGTACAGGTCATTCAGGGTGGGGGCGCGGAATATCTGCTTGTACCATGCCCGCACGGTGAATCCGTGAACGGTGTATGACAATGACACGCTTGGGGTGGCCTTGAAAAGCGGGTCCGCAGCGCCTACACTAATCTTGGTGTCGTCCTTGTAATACTGGCACAGGTACGATGCGGCTGCGCTGACTCCGCGCCACTCAGCCAGTCCGGCAATCACTGCCTTGCCGTCAAAGCGTGACACGCGGTCAAAGAACTTCAGGTCCGATGTCAGATCGGACCAGCGGGCATCGGCCCCAGTGTTCAGCGACAGCCACGATGCGGGTGACAGACAGTAGGAAAGTGCAACGTACGAATCGTTCTGACGGTAGTGGTTATCGACCCTGGCGGTGTTCTGGTTCTCGGGGTAGTCGGTGCAGTAGCGCAGGTATTCACGGGTGTGCTTGGCTGTGGCCTTCAGCCTGTGCATGCTTGAAAAAGCGTGATCCCAAGTGCCCTGGACAAAGAAATCGCGGTCCCATTCACGGCCTACATTGTCATATTTGTCGCTCAGACGGCGCACCACACCGCCAGGACAGCCGCGTTCTGATGTGTAATAGTAAATGTGGCTCTGGAAATCGCCGCTGAACATGGCCCCTTCAACGCGCAGATACTCAATGTCCGAGTTTGCGCGCACGCCTATGGTGTCTTCGTACCGTGACTTGTAGCGGAACGGATAGTCGCCTTTTGAGTCGGTGTATTCCGCATCGACAAAACCCTGCCATTTGTTGCATGCCTTCTGTATGTTGAACTTGCCTGTGTAAGTGTGGAACGATGCTCCCTTGACCTGCACCGTCAGCGAGTCATTCTCCGGACGGCGTGTCTGCATATAGACCGTTGCTCCCGATGCATATTCCGATGCGCTCTGGCATGCGTTCAGACGGTTGGCGTTGTACAGGGATATGGATTCCAGTGTGCTGAGTGAATACTTGCCCAAATCGACAGTTCCGTTCTGGGCGTTGGTCAGCCTGACACCGTCAATGAACACACCCGTATGCTGTGCGCCCAATGATCGCACGTTTATGGTCTTGAGTCCGCCAAGCCCGCCGTAGTCCTTTATCTGTACGCCTGCAAAGTATTTCAGGGCATCGGCTATCGATGTTGATGACAATGCCTGCAGGTCACTGCCCTGTATGGTCTGGCCGGTCACAAGACGGCGTTCGGAATGGATAGCCGTGATTGTAACCTCGTCAAGGGCTCTTGAAATGGAGTCCTGACTGCTGGCATGGCACACCGGCACGGAGGCACACACCAAAATGGGCAATATGAATGCTAAAATTCTGTTCATCCCAACCCGTACACCTGCAGGTAAAGAAATGCTAAGTGTTACAGGCTGGTCTTCTGACTTGTCCCGTCTTACGCGCCTTCCCAGGCTTTCAGCCCAGTGGCTATGGTGGCGTAAGATTTTGTGTTATTGGGATTTACAGCAGCAGGTACTGTTACGGATTCTCACCGTATTCCAAATTATCCCTTGGGGTGCCAACCCCGCCGGAACCAGTAACGGCCGCAAAAGTAGCAGAATTTTTTGAAATGTTGAAATGACTCAATATCTTTATTGCAAAATAGTGAGTGCAACATGTTTGAGGAATCAATAAAACAGTATGAACTGGTCAGGGACGAATACCGGAAAAAAGTGATTGGTCCCATGTCAGAACAGGCCGTCTTGTGAGCAATTTCATTCTCTTTGATTGCGCTATCCGTGGCATGAACGATGCTATCAGCCAGAAAGTCCGTAACACCCGTCGTTTCAAGACTTTCGTATTCTGAACATTTATTTCTGGGAAAGGAACATCAGTCAATGGCTTCAATGTAGAAGCTGACGGGGCGGAAGCCGTCGTAGAAGTTACCCTCGCCACGGGCAAGCGCCTGCACGAATTCGCGCATGGTCTTCCATGCCTCAGGACACAGGCCGGCTGGGCACTGGCAGTCATGACTTATCCATGACTGCCCCTGACAGACATCGCAGGTATGTTCAATTTTGCACGTGTGGTTGGCGGTCCTGTTCAGACCGCTCCCGTTTCAGTTATGTTTTGGTTTCTGTTTCAGGTGCAGAGGCTGAGGTAGATTTGCCGTTTGGTGTATAGCGTTAGCACATCCATCCTTCCCGAGCGTGTCCATTTTGCCGGTACGTTAACGAACCTGCGCACGAAGCGCTTTATCCGTGTACCGCAGTCAACACCTTCAGCGCGGCCACGTAGTACGCCAAGAAAGTACAGGTAGAAGTTTTTCAGTATGGCTGTGGCAATCATGAACACGGTGTTTTCATTGAGAAAGAAGAACGGCAGATGTGCCCATCCGAAGTCATTGTATAACACTCCGTACACCGGACTTGTCCAATGTTTGAAAATTGGAAATAAACCGCCGAAGGGGTTGATATTGTCGGATTTTGTCTGTAATTTCGCCATGTCAGTGATAGCACTTGTTATTTGAATGCAATCACTAAATTAAGTGAAATCCCTGACATTGCCAAGACCTGATAAGCCTCTGTTTATCAGGCCGTTTGATTTTTTTTTACGAAAAATGTTGCGGAATTAAGGTAAATAATAAAATGCAAATGAAGAGACCCGTCATTATGGCGTCAGCCGTTTTATATACAATAGTTTTTATTATATCTTGTGTAGATGAGAAAAATATTCCAGAGAGTAATAAAGGGGACAATTTTGTATTAACTTGGGATTGGAATGAATCTTTTAATTCGGTAATTGGACGCACATCACCGAGCCTGAATTTGTTAGAAGAGGAAAATGGGGTTTTTCTTAAATTTTATTCAAGTTCCAATAAAAATACAATTTCATATCTTTTTCAAGAAGATAGGCTAAAGGCAGTTTCTGTTGATTACGACTCTTCGTTTTCTGATTCCGAACTGACAGCATTGTTCCCGGAGTATTCTTTTGTCGGGTACATGGAAGAAGAGTCGGTGTACACTAACTATACCACAAATACTATTTTGTTTGCACATCATGAGGATGGGAACAAGAATGTTTTTAAAACATTTGGTTTTGTCCCGTTAAATTCGGATTTATACAAAGATTTTCCAACAATTTCGATTAATACGCTGGATGATTTCCACCAAATCAACTCGTATACGTATCAATTGAAGGGTTGTGTAAATGGGGTTGAAGAACAAGTTGAAGTGGGGTTCCAAGTAGATACTACCGAACATTTTTCCAGCGAATCCCTAATGTGTGTAAGCGATTTTTCCAATGGCGAGTTCAACTTGGACGTCAAAGGCTTAAAAGGGGATATTGAATATTACTACAGGGCCTATGTCCAATATGATGGGATTGTTTATTTTGGCGAAATAAAATCCTTTACTACATCGGCATTAAAATATACAATAGACGGAAAGGAATTCAGTATGGTACTTGTTGATGGTGGAACAATGCCTCCTTTCTACATTATGCAGACCGAGTTGCCGACATCATCGATATTTGCTATAGGAAATGAATCTTTTGGCTCTGTTGATTCAAATGAAGACACTTACGTTATTCAATACGAGTTCTCAATCTTCGTCAATGCCATCCGCAAGAAAACCGGTTTGGACTTCAGGCTGCCAACTTCGGATGAATGGCAATTTGCTGCGAAGGGAGGAAAATTCTCCAAGGGATATACGTATTCCGGCAGTAATGATATAGAAGAAGTGGGATGGTACTGTGACAATAGTGGCAATAAACTACATGACGTTGCACAAAAGTTACCTAATGAGCTTGGTTTGTATGACATGACCGGCAATTTTTCTGAATTATGTGACGAGGGAACCAACAATAGAGATGATGTCGACGGTCCGTCTTATGGAGGAAATTTCTCATCAATTGCAAGCAACTGTAAAACAAGCTCTTATTTTGATGGAAATAGAAGTGCCAGTTACATGAATCGGGAATTGAAGATTCGCCATATAAATGCATATGATGCAAACATGATAACTATCCGTTTGGTGATACCCAAATAAAGCTGTGATTATGAAAAAAACAATACTGATAATTATATTCCTTGGATTTAATCTGATTGCTCTTGCTCAATACAGGTTATGTGTATTCGAAACGAAATTCATCAGTTCTCCTGATCTAGGACATGGCGGCTACGTTGACCATGCGTGGTGGAGTTGCAATAATCCCAACTTGACTATTGAAACGGGAGATGCAGCAGGCGCGATAATCCACATTAATCATTATTTTACCGGATCTGCAGAACTTATTTGTACGTATTCATATTCGTATTATCTTAATAATCGCATATATGTGATACAAGGTTCTTCTACATATTACATTTATTGTGTTGAATCTACTGCTACACTAAGCGCAACCAGTCAAAAACTGGAAATAGGAAAAACGTTAAAACTCACGTACTCTCTCTCTGACACAAGATATAGCAGCAATGCACATCCTGTCTGGACATCTTCAAATACAGACGTTGCAACTATCAGTTCCTCTGGATTGGTGAAGGCTGTTTCTCCTGGGAATGCCTTGATAACACTTGATCCCATTGTGGGACCAAATGCTTTTTGCAATGTTTCTGTTGTTAGCGGAATTAAACCGACATCAATCTCTATTAGTCCTGAATCACTTGAAATAGAACAAGGTCAGACAAAACAGTTTTCGTATACTCTGTTCCCAATAGATTCTTATTCAAAAATACTTTGGTCATCTTCTAACCCAAAGATTGCCAGTATATCGGATACTGGATTACTTACGGCAAAAACAGGTGGGCAAACAGTTATTTCTGCAAGTACCGATGACGGTTTATCGGCACATGCAAATGTTATTGTAATGTCGCTTCCGGAAAAGTTGACATTAAGGCAACCAGAGCCAGTATTCAAGGGATATTCAATTCCTGTCATTCCGGAGTTTTATCCGCCGAACAGTTCTTCCCGTATCGTATCATGGAAAAGCAGCAATAATCAGGTTGCAGAAGTCGATGAATCTGGAAATGTTAGGGCAAAAGGGACGGGGACTACCACCATCACTGCAACATCGTCAAACAAACTTGTTGGTTCATGTAAGGTAACTGTGGTAGATGCACCATCTGAACTTGACTATCGCAGTGTAAAGAACAAATTGGAAACAATCCTAGACATAAGGAGGCGTTCCAAGTAGACGGCTATTCTATGTGTAAGCCGCCTCATAATATAGGGATTGTCGTTTACTGTTTTCAATTTGAGCGAAGCTGTCTTTCCCTAAAATAAGTTGACTCACAAAGAGCAACTTATGCAACTACACACTCAGAAACAACTTAAGAAGCTGTTTAAATTTTAGTCGCAAATTTTGTTATACATGAGCCTGCAGAAGGCCAGTTGTACCATCGTTTCACCGGTGTTTGAATAGAATTCGTAGTCCATGGCAATTGTATCCACCGTCGGCCAGCATCTTCTTCAGGCGTGGGAAACGTCCCTTCATCGTTTCAAGTACACTTCCACAACCTACACTGTCATGAACGTTAGCTTCGTGCACTACAATGCTCATTGGAAGGCCAAGTGTGTCAACTACAATATTTTTCTCTTTCTATGATTGGGGTCAAGAATATTTTCCGTAATTTGCCACCGTTTATCAGTAAAACCGTGCTACATCCCCAAATCCGGGAAGAAGATTCCGGGTGTCGACTGGTTCTGGTCCGGCTGTGCTGCAGCCATGAAGAAGGGTCTTGAAATTCTTGGCATCTCCATCGTTGATGCTGACGCAAAGGATGCGGTCTTCCTGAAGGCGGAGCAGGTGTCGGTTGACATGAAGTCGTACACTTTGTTCTCGGCGGTTGTCAATGCCATCAGCCTGGACCGTGACGTCAGAGTCGTGATAGCTGACTGTGAGGATGCAGATAAGAAGCGCCAGGTGCGCAAGGTCTTCTTCTCGACAGATACCAGCATGTCGGCGAAAGACATCTTTGAGATTTACAAGACACGTTTCCAACTGGAGTTCGTCTTTCGCGATGCCAAGCAACTGAAATCGCCAACCCGGACCTCTTCAACCTCGCAGCCCTTCCTCTCTTCCTCTCAGGCGTGCGCAACGCCCATACCTCACTGAAGGTATCGTCCTCCCTTCACCAGCGGCTCGAACAGCAGTACACCTCCGCCGAGATTACACACAAACCTCTTCGTCAAGCTCTGCTGCCTCCGCTCCTTCATCTCCCACATGAACTCCAACAACGACCTCCCTTACACCTATAAGATGCTCCCTGACTGCACGGGCATAAAAAAGGTCAAACGCTAACCTCCATATTCACATGAAATAAACGTATATTTGTACAAGATCCACGAACAAATACAAAAGACCTTCCCGTACACACAATGAGTAACAGCATACCGTACCCCAAACGCGCAACCGACTACAATACGCAGATCAATCTCCTGCGCAGCCGCGGCATAACCATAAAAGATGAAGAAAAGGCGAAAGAATGTCTGTCCGACATAGGCTACTACCGTCTCGGCTTCTACTCATATCCCTTCGAGAAGACATATCCCAAACTCAACCACAAACGCCTGCATGATGTAAAACCGGGTACCTCCATCGAAGACATAGTCGCCTTCTACTATTACGACTTCGACCTCCGCAACATCCTGAACAGGTATCTGTCACGCATTGAGGTTGACATCCGCACCACCATCATCTACGAACTTTCCAACAAATACAGCGATAATCCTTTCTGGTACGTTGACCCCAAGATTGTCGGTAACAAGTTCATTACAAGATTCACTGCCGAATATTACCCCAGAATACGTGAGAACGACCCTATAAAGCGCCATCACAGGAAGTATTCCGATCCGTACGCCCCGGCCTGGAAGACCATGGAGTACATGACTCTCGGCAATCTGGAGCATCTCTACTTCTCCCTTCTCTCCAACAAGGACCGCAGCATGATCAGCCGCAAGTTCAACGAGCCCTCCTACAAGGCCTTCCGCAACTACCTCTCCGTAATCTGCCAGGTACGCAATGCCTGCGCCCACGGCAATGTAATCACCCTCATGACCCTCCACGACAACGTAGAGCGCGGTGCCGCCTGCCCGTTCATACGCCCGGATGACCAGAACACCTTCTGCGGCGCGCTGAAGGTAATCTCATTCCTCCTGAAAAACATTTCAGTCAAACGTGCGAACGACATGTGGAACGAACTTTACCATGCCACCCTTGAACTGTATATGAAGGTCCCGTCACTTCATGACCTTGTCGAGTCAAAGACCGGAATAACACTTCCGCCAGATTATTCCTATCCGAGATGATGCCCCGACGACAAAATAACACCAACAAAAATTTGGTATTTCGCCAATTTATCATATCTTTGCACCGCTAAAGTGAATATGGGAGGCTCCGGCACCCACAGGCACTATAAAAAAGATTTTGGAGGGTGACTCAGGTCATCCTCCTTCATTTATGCCCTGAATCTTCCCATTGCAACCCATCACTCCACAACGTCCTTCCCTACACCTGTGAGATGCCCCCAGACTGCACGGGCATAAAAAAGGTTGCCAGAAAATCCTGACAACCCCTACCTTAACCCTACAATTACGTGCATACGCACAATGTATGCAAGCGCATCAAAACTGATGGGGTCGCTGAAGGTCGCCAAAGTCAAGGGCACCATAGATGCCGAGATGAAGAAGACAGAGCGCTGCCCGCTGCTCATTCTTGACGACCTCTTCCTCGTTCCGCTTGATGCAAAGGAACGTCCTATACTGTTGGATATCCAGCTTGAATCGGTCCTGACTCAAATTTAAACTATACTGGTCGTTCTCGAAATCCTTTTGAAATACCATCGGAAAGGATTATTTTTGTGCTTACAATTGAAAATCAGCAAGAAATATGATTGATAACACCTATGACAACAGGCGTCTCTACAGGAGTCCGGAAATCAAGGAGATTGAGGTGAAAGTACAGAAACTGATTTGTCAGAGTCTCATGACTATGCCTGAGAAGGATTTCGGGAACGGAGGCTTCGAATAAGAATCTGTCTGTAAAAAATAAAACAACGATATGAGAAGAACAATAATTTCAAATATGTGCATGGTGATGGCTCTCTGTCTTGCTTCATCATGCAGCAAGATTGAGGATAACCCTGTCGCTACCGCAAGAACCGTAATTACAGCAGTGGCCGAATCCGTTGGTGGAGGTACTACCAAGGCTCATAACCAGTACAGCTATGATGTACTGTGGGACAAGGGCGACAAGATATATGTCACAGACGGGGGTAAATCCAACACATTCACAGTTTCAGATGAAAGCGCCGGCACCGGCAAGGGAAAGTTTACTGAAGACATCCCGTCATATGGCATAACAGGCTATATTGAGGCTTTCTATCCTGCAGATTTGCATACGGAAAGCGGCGATTATATATGGCCCTCGACACAGAGCAATAACCAGGTACCGCCCATGTATGCTCATCAGACCATCTCCGGAACAGGCTCCGAAACCGTCAATTTCTCCAGTCTTGGAGCTATGCTTCAGATAGTGTTCAACTCCACAACACCTGACATCACCATAACCTCAATCACCATCAAGGATGCCTCCAAGCCTCTGAGCGGCAAGTTCACGGTTGACCAGGGACAGGCAATCATCGATGATGACGCACAGAACGTGGGCATCACCCTTGATCTTGGAACAGGAGTCTCAATGGGCAAGTCCGCACAATACTTTTACATAGCCATTCCTGCAGGCGAATATACAGGCCATGAGTTCACACTTACGTTCACTGATTCAGTAAGCAACGCGGTTTGTGTGATGAAATCCACCACCTTCCCCAATATAGCACGCAATACAGTTGGAAGAATCACTTTGTCCGGCTCATTCAAGGGCAAAGTTCCAGCCGGAGCCCTTCCCGGAAAGTTCACGGTCGATATGGAAGGAAAGCAGGTCTATTTCTCCAAAGGGAACCTGCAGGCTACCTGGCATTCTTCAACGGGCAGCTACTCCTGGGACTTTGCAGCCAACCAAACCGACACTGTAGGCAATGCTCCCGGCAACACGACAATAGGAGAAGACCAGGCCGACGGGGCTGTCGTTTCTCTATTCGGCTGGAGTACACCGGCAACTTACTACGGAATAGCCACATCAAGTAACAGATATGAATACCCGGGTGATTTCATCGATTGGGGCACAGCGTATTGCAATTCTTATGACATCTCTCCCGAGGACACCTGGCGCACATTGTCTAAAAATGAGTGGGATTACCTGCTCCAGCACAACAAACACGGCTGGGCTACGGTAAACGGTGTAGCCGGTCTGGTCATTGCTCCGGACGGCTTTGAGGACAGCATCAACACGGTCTATGACCCATACCACCTGTCAAAGTACAACCTTGTCTTCCTTCCGGCAGAAAGTTCGCGCAGCGGTTTAGGGGTGAACCTTGGTGTAGGACAATTCGGCCATTACTATTCGGAGACCAGGGTAACCGGATACAGTGCATTCAGTTTGTACTTCTTCTATAATGGATACGCCAAATGCCGTAATTTCGAAAACAGACATATCGGATGCAACGTACGTCTTGTAACGGATGTCAACTATACTCCTGCAGCGCAGCGCCGTTATACCGTTTCCTTCTATCCCAGTCATGATATTGAATTTGATCCGTTTATGGTCGATGCTGGAGCAACCATCACCAAACCGGAAGACCCTACGCTATCGGGCTATGAATTCAAGGGTTGGGGCAAGGATTTCAATGGAGAACAACTTTGGGATTTCAAGAATGACAGCGTGGACAAGGATATCGTCCTGTTCCCCAAATGGGAGCAGGTTAAGAACTTATAGCCTCAGTTTCAAGGCTATCGGATGTAAAGACGTTCCTGAACAGATTACAGGTATTCTTTTTGGGGGAGTGATCAGGAATCACCTCGGCAAGAATTATTGCTTGTTCTTCTGCAAATATAAACATTCTTGCCGTTAACGCTCCAGTCTTATCTTCAGAATGTTGACGGAGAAGGGAACAACATCGAAGTGTACGGTGCCATCCCGGGTGAATGAGCTGATCTGCGTGGTTTCCGGATAAATGGCGCGCGGGTTGTCCAGGGTGTTCTCGTCGGTGCCGTTTTCGGACGCCAGCCTTATCAGGGTGACGGCGTCGGGGGCCGATGCATCTATGCGGCAGTTCTTCAGACTGACTGTGCCGGGGGCGCTTCCTTCACCCAGATTCACGCATTTGACGTACATGACGTTCTGTGTCTCATCAATGGTGGTCGATGCATATACGCCCTCCATCATCAGGCCATTCTGAAGCTTGCAGGCAAAATCCAGCCTCCCGTCAACGTAGCAGTAGAGACTGTCGCCTGCAACATCGACCTGAAGGTCATACCAGCGGTTCTCACTGACCCGGAAACGTTTCTGTGGAGCAATGCTCTGCTTGCTGCCTCCCAGGGTCTGTTCCACACTGCTGGTTCTGTTTTCCCAGCCGGCCACGTTGTACCACTGATAGTTATGGTCATCGGCATAATTCACCAGCATCAGGAAGCCCTGGTTGCCGGACTCCTTCATGGCCTGCACCTTGAAGGAATATCTGTCGGCATCAATCCACTGCGGGCAGACGCTGATTGCCGGTTCCAGGCTGGAACGCTGCACATAATCGCCGTCTTCGACACTCCAGCTGCCGCTTTCGGACTCCCATGATGGGAAACCTGCAACAGGTATCTCCTGTCCGTCAACAATAATCTGTGGGTTGCGGAAGTGGGCTGAGGTGTGCCAGGTGCCTAGTGCCACGTGCACAGGCTTGCGCGCCTCCTTTGCCTTTGGGGCAGGCTGGGAGAGGCTCCAGCTGCAGTCTGTCTTCAGCACGCGTGTACCCACGTTGTTGGAGAAAAGGTTCTGTACATAATAAGACGGGGTTCCCATGCTCTGCCGGGAATTGAAACGTATCATGTCGGGACGCCAGCGCGCATCGTTCTCGTTTACGAAAATGGGCGCGTATGAGTTCATTGCCACCACATCGGAATTGTTCTCCATTCCCATCATATAGACGGCTTCGCCCAGGGCGGCATTCAGATTGCCAATTATGCCGAACTGACTGGTGACAGCGTATTCTCCCACATAGATTCTGTGGCTGTCACGCGGATAACTGTCATATTTGTGGAACCGTTCCGCAAACCAGCTGGGATTGCGATAGTAATGCTCATCGACCATATCGACCGGATAAGTGTTTCTCCAGCTTGGGCTGTCGGTGCTCCATGATTCCACATTGCCTATGCAGGTAATGTACGGGTATTTGTCCTTGATGGCCCTGTAGAACTGGATGTAGCGCTCAGGGTAATGGTCCGACTGGTCGGAATTGTTCTCCATGTTGAAGTTGTAATTCTCATTGCCTATTTCAATGAATTCAAGGCCGAAGGGTTCGGGATGGCCGTTCTGTGCGCGCATCTTTCCATATTTGGTGGTCACGTCGCCGTTGGCGTATTCTATGGCATCCAGACATTCCTCTATCCAGCTGTCAATCTGGTCGTAAGGGTCGCAGCCGCCGTGCCATATACCCACGTTGACAACATAAAGCGGCTTGGCTCCGATGTCCTCACTCAGCTGCAGGTATTCGTGGAAGCCTATTCCGTCAGTGGTCCGATAACCCCAGTTCACGTTCTCATGCCCTTCACGCTCTTCAATGGGGCCGATGGTGCGCTTCCAGCGGAAAGCGTTGTCAGGGCTGTTCTGTCCCTCGACGAAACAGCCGCCCGGAAACCGGAGAAAACGCGGGTGCATATCGGCCAGCATCTGTGCCAGGTCAGGACGCATGCCGTTTGGGCGGTTCTTGAATGTGGGCGGGAAAAGACTGACAACATCAAGCTGCAGTTGGCCCGCCTTGCCTGCAGTGAGTGTGAAATGCGCTTTCGCATCATCACCGTTCGAGACTATGGCGGCGGTGTATTTCTTCCATTTCCCGGTAACTTTTACCTTGAATGACGTGCTGCCAAGCTGTTTGCCGTCGGCCGATACAAGGGCGGCGCAGAGTGTGCCCTTGAAACCTTTTCCGCTTCTTGCAAAGAAACTGAGTTCATATTTCTGCCCGTTCACGGCATTGATGCCCCAGAACCCTTCGTTGAGCACGCCGTCACCTGGTGCGGTAATTGTCACATCAAGCGCGTTGTGCTGGACAGCGTTGAGCATGTTGTCCTGTGTGAGCGATATCCGGGCGTCTCCAACAGCCTGCCAGCTGTCTGTGCTGCCATCTTCGAACGAACGGTTACGGATAAGCTCGGCATACAGACCGCCGTCTGCCGCATGGTTTATGTCCTCGTAGAAAAGACCGTAATGTGTGGGACTGATTGCCGGGCCCTGCTGCAGGGCATCGACACTGATGACAACCTGTGCGTTCAGACTGCACGTGAAAGCCATAATGGCGGCAAATGCTATGCTTTTGTATTCCATACTGCAATTTGAAAAATATTCCGCCACAAATGTGCGGAATTGTTTTGGTATGACAAAAGAAAGCCGCCTGTAATGGTGACCTTCCTGTCATATTGTCCGGTGGCATTGCCGATGGTCACTTGAAAAACCTATGTGGCTGATATTCAGAGCATATCCCTGAAGCGTTCCATTCCGACGGTGGCCGTTTCCTGAATGTGTATCACATTGCTTACGTGGGCGGCTGCGGCAGGATCAGGGTCAATCATGTAGATGCGGCAGCGGGATGGGGCATACCGGTACAGCCCTGCGGCCGGATAAACCTGCATGGATGTACCGACTATCAGCAGGATGTCGGCCTCCGAGACAGCCCGGGCGGCGTATTCCAGATTAGGCACCTGTTCTCCGAACCAGACAATGTGGGGCCTGAGCTGGGTGTTGTGCGGACCTCCCTTGTCGCCAAGGCCGATGGGTGAGTAGCCTATATCGGTCACGTACTTTGTGCTGTAGAAGTCCTGCTCGGTGTAGCAGTCAACCGGGCGTACCTTTGTCAGTTCCCCGTGTAGATGAATTATGTCGCTGCTTCCTGCCCGCTCGTGGAGATTGTCCACGTTCTGGGTCACTACAGTCACGCAGAACCGTTCTTCAAGCTCCTTCAGTATGATGTGTGCCCTGTTGGGCTTGACCGATGCCAGCTGTGCGCGGCGTTCGTTGTAGAATCTGATGACACGCGCGGGGTCACGGTACCATCCCTCAATCGTGGCAACCGCCTCGACCGGTTCGTTGTCCCAGAGACCGTTTCCTCCGCGGAATGTTGAAATGCCGCTCTCTGCACTTATTCCCGAGCCGCTCAGAACCACAAGTTTCTTCTTTTCCTCCATATATATGTGTTTCAAGACGTTACAGAATTGCAACCGCAATGGCAGCGCAGGCCTCGGCATCGGCCAGGGCATGGTGGTGATGCTCAAGGCAGTAGCCGCAGGCGGCCGATACGGTGTGCAACTGATGGTTGGGCAGGGTGCCCCCGAAATGTCGGCGCGCAGCCCTGAGTGTGTCGTGGAACTGGAAATCGGGATAGTCCATGCAATACACCTTGAACACTTCCTTCAGACACCGTTCGTCAAAGCAGCTGTTGTGCGCCACGAACGGCACATCGCACGCATCCCAGCCCTCGTCTCCGAAGAATTGACGACCCATGTCCTGCCATACCTTGCCAAAGTCGGGAGCCTTATCGGTATCGGCCTCGGACAGCCCGTGCACCTGCTGGCAGAACCACTTGTAGTACTCCGGCACCGGGTGGATAAGACTGTAGAAACGGTCCGTCACCCTGCCGTCACGCACCATCACCGCACCTACGCTGCACACGCTGCTGTGGCATTCGTTGGCCGTCTCGAAGTCAATTGCAATGAAGTCCTTCATCCCTGTAATCGCAAAGATACAAATTTCCATGCACGATAGGGAAGAAAGTGGTGCTGTAGGGCCGATTCTTTCCCTATCGTGAGGGGT
>JAKSIQ010000035.1 GCA_024398755.1 Bacteroidaceae bacterium
AAAAGCGTATTTTCCATGCACGATAGGGACGGAAGTGGCCTTCTCGCGCGGATTCCTTCCCTATCCTCAGGGGTGCGCCCGCGGGAAAGCGTATTTTCCATGCACGATAGGGACGGAAGTGGCCTTCGCGCGCGGATTCTTTCCCTATCCTTAGGGGTGCACCCGCGAAAAAGCGTATTTTCCATGCCCGATAGGGACAGAAGTGGTCTTCTCGCACGGATTCCTTCCCTATCCTCAGGGGTGCACCCGCGGGAAAGCGTATTTTCCATGCACGATAGGGACAGAAGTGGTGCTGTAGTGCGGATGGCAGGGACAAAAAAAGGTTGGAGAGAACTCCAACCTATATGAACCTATTTGAAAGTAGAGGTAACCTATCAGGCCAGCTTTGCAATGTAAGCGCAGAGCTTTGACTTCAGATTGGCAGCCTTGTTCTTGTGAATGAGCTTGGTCTTTGCCATCTTGTCAAGCATCTTCTGCACCTTTGGGAATGCAGCTGAAGCCTCTTCCTTGTTGGTCATAGCGCGAAGTGAACGGACTGCGTTACGCATGGTCTTTGCGTAGTAGCGGTTGTGAAGTCTGTTCTTCTCGCTCTTTCTCATTGCCTTCAAGGCTGACTTGTGATTTGCCATTATCTTTTCAAATTATTTGTTTCTACTTGTAGCGTGTATGAGAGTCGAACTCATCTTGCAAGAATGAAAATCTTGAGTACTAACCGATATACGAACACGCCATCAGTCCTGATATAGCACAGGCGGCTGCCTTTTAAGCGGTTGCAAAAGTAGCCACTTTTTTTGACCTGCCAAACAATCTGGAGTTTTTTTTCTATTTTCGCACAAAAGAAAAACAAGAATCACGTGTTTCAAGCCGAACAGGGAATAGTGTTGGCGTCAATACGCCACAATGACAGGACAAACATTCTGAAAGTGTTCACTCGCACACATGGAATGGCATCGTTCGTCTTTCACATTGCACAGACATCAAAAAATGTTGCAAAGAACAGTCTGCAGCAACCTCTCACACAAATTGAATTCCAGACCGATTACAAGCCCGACGCACAGTTGCTGAACATGAAGGAAACAAAGAATCTGCGTCCGTACCGCAGCATAATGTTCAGCCCGATAAAAAGCGCCATCTCGCTGTTCCTGTCCGATTTCCTGAGCCATGCGCTGACAGGCGAAGCCTGTAACCCCAGACTGTATTCCTTTCTTGAAGACAGCCTGGAATGGTTTGATGCAGCCCCCGAAAACATCTGCGCCAATTTCCATCTGGCAATCATGCTGGGCACGGCTGCCGCTTTGGGTATCAGCCCGGACACTGAAGGGTACGAAGACGGGTGTTTCCTAGACATGCGGGAAGGATGCTTCACAAAACAACCCGGGCATACTGACTTTGCCGATGCTTTCTCAAGCGCAACGATATACAGGCTGCTGAAGTGTGGCCTTGAACAGACAAAGGACGTGCCGCTCAATCATGAGCAGCGCGTCCTTATACTGCGTACGTTGAACAACTATTTCAGGCTGCATATTCCGCTGTTCCCTCAGTTGGAGTCGATTTCAGTACTGGAAACCGTTTTCTCCTGAAGCGGAAAAAGCTTGCGTCACGCCGTCAGTTTCTCAACGTTTCAAACATGCTTATGTCCTTGCGCGTTCTGTTCAAAGCAGGCGAAGACTCTATGGCATCTATAAGCATGGCGTTGTCCAAATCGGAATCTTCAAGCGTAAACAGAGACAGAAGTTTACGGTTGACATCGGCTCCACCATAAATGTCACGGATTGTGGAATCCAGATTGTCATCTTCTATCATCGGGATTCCTTCTATGCCGAAACCGGTTGCAAGCACGGCAATCTTGACTTCGTCATCGAGTGTATCATCGATGGCAACACCCCAGATAACTTCTATGTTCCGGTCTTCGAACTTCTCCATGAAACGGCGTACATCGTTGATTTCGTCAAGCATCAGTTCCTTGCCTTCTCCACTTCCATGATAGATGTTGAACAGTATCTTGCTTGCCTTGAAGATGTCATTGTTGTACAGCAGAGGCGAATGCAGAGCGGCTTCGAAAGCCTGGTTGATGCGGTTATCGCCGCTGGCCTTGCCCTCGCTCATGATGGCAATACCGCCATTTGACAGAATCTTGCGGACATCGCGGAAGTCAAGGTTGATTATTCCATGACAGGTAATGAGTTCAGCTATGCTCTTGGTTGCCGTGGTCAGTGTCTCATCGGCCTTGCGGAAGCCTTCTTCAAGACTCATCTTCGGGAAGATTTCCAAAAGTTTCTCATTGCTGATGACAAGCAGCGCATCTACATTCTGAGACAGTTCATATACGCCTTTCAGTGCCTGCTTGATTTTCGGGCGCATTTCAAACTTGAAAGGAATGGTAACGATGCCAACGGTCAGCATACCCATTTCCTTTGCCACACGTGCTATGACTGGCGCAGCACCAGTACCGGTACCTCCGCCCATTCCTGCAGTAATGAACACCATCTGGGTGTCATCCTTGAATTGGGCACGTATATCCTCTATACTCTCTTCGGCAGCCTGACGGGCCACTTCCGGATCGTTGCCGGCACCAAGCCCTTTGGTGGTTTCGCGGCCCAACTGCAGTTTCAGCGGTATCTGCGACGCTGCCAATGCCTGCTGATCGGTATTTGCAACAACGAACACAACATCGTGGATACCTTCTTTATACATGTTGCCGACTGCGTTTCCACCGCCGCCACCCACGCCAATCACTTTGATTATCTTACGTGATTCCGTAGGAAAATCAAACGGCAGAATTTCATTCTCTTCAAATTCCCTTATCTGGTCATTCATAATCAAAAATATTTCATTCAAATTCCGGATCAATTGCCCTCAAGGTAATTCTCACTCTTTTCTATAACTCTTTGCAACAGTTTCAGGAATCCAGACTGACGCTTCTTTGGAGTTTCAGCTTTCTGTTCTTCCTGTTCAGACATCTGCTGTTCCTGCAGTTTACGCTGTCGTGCCTGCTCCTGCTCTTCCTGGTCACGCAAAGCCTGGGCATTTTCGCCATCATCGGTAAAAAGACTGTTCATACCCATGTTGCCCTGCTGCTCCGGAGTAATGTAATCTATAGCATCCATTTTTTCAGGTTCTTCTTCAACCTCCTGACAGCAGTTTTCATTACCCATGGACATTACAGCAAGAAGTCCCATCTGAGAACCGTCATTCTTGTTCCAGCTTGGTTCTGCCCAATCAACCTCTACTACGGGCTCTGTCGCGAAGCGCAGTCGTGAAGCGTTCGGCATCAGCGCTTCAAATACCATCTGAAGTCCTGACAGGCGTGAACCGCCACCTGTAAGTACTATGCCTGCTCCAAGTTTGTCCGCATATCCGGAATCATTTATTCTGGCTACCACATTTCTGACAATCTCCTCGTTTCGGGCACCGATAATCTCACCTATTTCCTCAATGGTGTGCTGCCGGCCGGATATGCCGATTGTCTGTGCCGTATCTACTGTTTTTGTCATATTGCACAATCCATATGTGCGTTTCAGCAGTTCAGCGTGATCTCTTTCTATGCCGAGTATGGCTGCAAGGTCTTTTGTAATGAGCGCACTGCCAAAAGGAATAACGCGAAGGTATCTGAGCAGTCCGTTCTTATAGACCGATACTGTGGTGGTATCGGCACCATAGTCAACCAATGCGCAACCCTGCTGCCTGTCTTCTTCGGTCAAAGCTATGTGCGCCTGTGCTATAGGCGAAACGAATCCGTCAAGTATCTCAATATGAGCGTCGGCAAAACACTGTGCCATGAATTCGGCTACCGGACGCGAAATGACCACATCCATGTAATTGCATCTGATACTGCGGCAGGCCACACCTATCGGATCGGTCTCAGTGCTCTGGCGGCTGTCAATGACATATTCCTGTGCTTCATGAGCAAGAGTCACATATTCGTTTGAATCAAGTGTCTCATCAGAAGAATACATGCGGTCAACCGTCTCGGCATCAATCACCGTCTCTTCGTCAAATTTGCTTTCTACAGAGCCTGGTACAGTCCTTAACGTACGTGCGTTGTAACCTACATACACTCTTTCAATGTCCGAATCAAGCATGCCGTCCAAATGCGAGATCACAGTGGCTATCGCATTTGCGGTTCTGTCAAGATTATAAACCGCTCCATGCCTTACACATGACTCCACAGGAGTCCATGCATATGCCTGAACTTCAAGAGAGCCGTCCGGACGGACATATCCGGCCACTCCCGAAATTTTTGATGATCCAAGTTCTACGGCAACAATTGTCTTTTCCATATTATCATTCTGTTATCGTTTCCATTTTTTACAAACAACCTGTCCCTGATATGCGACACTTATTGAAGAATATTTGTTCCAGCCTATTTTGTCCATACCCTTATCATAAAAATTCGCAAGCCTTTCAAGTTTGTTCTGAAAATCCCTCATGTCTCCAAGTTCCAGTATGTGCATGCCCAATCTTGGAACCAGCTGGACCTGTCCCTTTGAAGTCACATTTATCTGTTCTATCTGAGCCTTCCAGAACTCATCACCGTCAATGGCCAGAAGAAGATCGAACAAAGGTCCGGTCACCGTCTGTTTGCTTACCTCGCCTGTCACCACAGGTACATTGACAGCTATTCCACGGCAAGGCATTATGCAGCGCTTATTGTCAATGTAGAAATCCTGTCCGCGGTTGTTTCTGACTCTGGCAATGGGCATTTTGCCGGTTATGTCAATTCTGAGCATATCGTCCTGCGTCAGATAACACTGGGCCGTGGCTATGAACGGATGCCGGCACAGTACTCTCTCCATACTGTCAAGAAGCAGTTCGCCAACCGGTTTTCCCATGGGGTCCAGCCAGTTGTCCCTTAACATTCCCATAACCATATTCCTGTTGACAGTGCAGTATTCCAGACTGTCTTTGACGGTCAGATATACGCCCTGGCATTCACGTGACAAATCATTTTTGTCACGTAACATGACAATGCCGCAGACCATATATGCCAGTAGCAGCAGAGCAACGGTTATGGAAAGTATCTTCTTCACTTCTTCAGAATACCGGTAATGGTTTCCACATAATCCTCAAGATTTCCGGCGCCGACTGTAAGCAGGACCTGGATATCTTCCTTTATTGAGCTGACCAGTTCAGGCACACGCTCCCGGTCAAGTATTCCCTTGCATACGCCAGGTTTCATTTCATCAGCTATTATCCGGCTGGTGACACCGGGAATAGGCTGTTCGCGAGCCGGATAAATTTCAGTCAGCCAGACACTGTCAAACAACGAGAGAGCCTGTGCGAATTCCTTGTAGAAATCACGTGTGCGTGTATACAAATGTGGCTGGAAAATAGCCGTAATCTTACGGTCGGCATACAATTGCTTCAATGATAACGCACATTGGCGCAGTTCCTCGGGATGATGGGCGTAATCACTCAGATAAACCTTTTCGGGCGTTTTCAGATGGAAGTCAAAGCGGCGGTCGCAGCCCCGGAAGTCTCTGACTCCGGCTCTGATTTCTTCTTCTGTAGCACCGCTCATCTGAGCCATGGCCATGGCAGCAACGGCGTTCTCAACATTTATTGGGATTGGAACTCCAAGTTCAACATCATCAATATTGCCAAGGGGCGATACGAAGTCAAATACCAGTTCACCGTTGCCGGTCCTTATATTGGCCGCATGGAATTCACCATTGTCACGGCTGTAACTGTGCACTTTGACACCCGGTTGAAGATTAAGTTCAAGTTTGTCTTCAAGTCCTTCGTGCAATAGTATGTCACCGCCCTGACGCACCAGAGAAAGATACTTGGAAAAGCTCTCCTTGTAAGCCTGATAAGTTCCGTAGATGTCCAGATGGTCGGCATCGACCGCAGTAACCACAGTACGCAACGGGGTCAGGTGATGGAAGGAACGGTCAAACTCATCGGCTTCAATGACAACCCGCTCACTCTGGGTACTGGTCATAAGATTGCTTCCGGTGTTCTTCAGAATGCCGCCAAGGAACGCATTGCAGCCTTCCTTGCTGCCGTTCAATATGAATGCCAGCATCGACGATGTAGTAGTCTTTCCGTGAGTGCCGGCCACGCAGAGACCGTCTTTGGAACGGGTCAGGGTTCCAAGAACCTGTGCGCGTTTCTGCAGGTCAAAGCCGCCGTCGCGGAAGAATGTCAGGCAACTGTTGTCGTCGGGAATGGCCGGAGTATAGACAGCAAGGGTCGATGCCGGATTTCTGAAGCATTCCGGAATCAGGGTGGAGTCATCTTTGTAAGTAATCCATGCGCCTTCTTTTTCCAACGCTCCGGTAAGTTCGCTGGGAGTACGGTCATATCCGCCAACATTCAGACCTCTTGACAGGAAATAGCGCACCAGAGCGCTCATTCCTATGCCTCCGGCACCTACAAAGAACACTGACTTTATATCATTTTCATCCAGATGTACCCCATATCCGGCCAGTTTGAGGACCTCACATGCAATGGTCTGCGCCGAATTATGGCAGGCCATCTGCGCTATGTTGTCACTAAGCAATTTCAGGCGGGCATCATCGGTCACCAGCTCAATTGCCTTTGGAACAAGCGTTGCGCAGGCATCGGCATCGGCAATATGAATGGCCGCATCACGGTCGGCAAGTGCCATCGCGTTCTTGGTCTGATGGTCTTCGGCCACATTTGGAGACGGCACCAGAATTACAGGCTTGCCAAGCAGGCACAGTTCCGATATGGTACCGGCACCGGCTCTTGAGACAACAAGGTCAGATGCCTTGTAAGCCTGGTCCATATTGCTGACGAACTCCATGGCATGCAGGTTCGGAACATCAGGCTGTTCAGCCAGACGTTTCTTCATTTCTTCAAAGTATATCTTGCCCGTCTGCCATATGAACTGGATATCGCTGCTCCGGCGAATCATATCCAGACTGGCCATGACGCTTTCATTCAAGGTTCGTGCACCAAGACTGCCGCCTACAATCAGGACCGTACGCTTTGATGCGTCTATACCCATGGCTGCTGCAGCCTGTTCTCTGGTAACGGAACTGCGCGTCAGGCTGGGACGCACTGGATTTCCAGTCTTTATAATCCTGTCTGCAGGAAAGAAACGTTCCATACCGTCGTAAGCAACGCAAATGCGGGCCGCCTTCTTTGCAAGCAGTTTGTTTGTCACGCCAGCATACGAGTTCTGTTCCTGAATCAAAGTGGGGACGCCCATCATTCCGGCCATTTTCAATGTCGGACCGCTTGCATATCCGCCAACTCCGACAGCCACCATCGGACGGAACTTCCTTATCAGGCTGCGGGCCATCAGCTGGCTGCGTACAATCTTGAACAGTACCGGTATGTTCTTCAACGGATTGGAACGGCTGAATCCGCAAATGGGGAGTCCCACTATCGGGAAACCGGCTTCCGGAACACGTTGCATTTCCATACGTCCCAGAGCTCCCACAAACTGGATTTCAGCATTAGGATACATTTCCTTTATTGCGCATGCTATAGACACTGCAGGGAAAATATGTCCGCCAGTACCACCGCCACTGATAATTATCCTTGGGCTTTCATTCCTGTTCATATTTCAACAATCAAAAGTTTCTGTTTCATTTTCCATTTCACTGGCTGGCTGTTCTTCAGCATCAGCCTTATCTTCAAATGACGCGCTTATTCCAAGCAGTATGCCAATACACAGACTTGACATGAGCATAGACGATCCGCCCTTGCTGATCAGCGGCATGGGCTGGCCTGTCACAGGACCGAGTCCGACTGCCACCGACATATTCAGAAATGCCTGAGTACCCAGAAGCAGTCCTATGCCTGCAGCCATATAAGCCTGTTCCATCTTGCCTGCACGCTTGCAATCCATCACAATGCGTCCCACTCTGATCAGAAGGAACAGATAGACGGCCATGACGAACAATGCTCCGAGCATGCCGAGTTCCTCTATGATTATGGCGAATATGAAGTCGCAGTTCGCCTCCTGCAGATAATCCCTTTCATTTGAATTGCCAGGTAATTTGCCAATGATTCCGCTGGTAGCAATAGCGATATTGGCATGAGTTTCCTGTGTTTTGTCAGGAGCTACCACACGAGCATATTCGGCCGCCGAATACTCATGATCATGATCCATGAAGTCAAGTACCCTGGCCTGCCATGTCACGGCTCTTGAAGGTATTATACGGCTGTCGCGTATGGTCTGGGGCGGTACCGTCTTGAAAATCACAACTGCCATAGCCGCAAAGAACAGCAGTATTGCCACCAGTGACAACAGCTTTTTCCAACTGATACCGCCAAGTATCATAAGCATGAGAACCACCGCACCTATAAGCAGAGCCGTCGACAGGTTTTCGCCCACGATCAGCAGGCAGACAATTCCTGTCAGGACAAGTATTTTTTTGAAAGTCTTTTGCTGGCTCATAGGGTCCGTTCTGTCAAGTTTTGCCAGCATTTTTGAGACACACAACACGACAGCCAGTTTTGCAAACTCCGACGGCTGAATCTGAATGACCTTCAGATCAATCCAACGCTGGGCCTTGTCTGTACCTATGCCTTTCAGGCTCAGCAGCGCCAGTCCGGCCAGAGATAACAGCATCAGCAATGCCGAAAGCAGTCTGTAATTGAAGCGTCTGTGAAGATGGCAGGCGTACATTACCACCAGACCGAACACTATATGGATTCCATGCGACACTATCGGACTCAGGAACGATGACTTCCCGAAAGTAAGACGGCTGCTTGCACTGAACACCTCTACAACAGATATGCTCAGAAGCACGAACACCGTCAGCCAGATCATGCGATCCCCCTTCGGTCTGGAAATCCTGTCAAGCAGATTCCTGATGTTGTCCATTTTGATTTGCCTGTATTACAGTTGTTTCACGCAATCCTTAAACTGACGTCCACGGTCCTCGTAGCTCTGGAACAGGTCAAAACTTGCGCAGCATGGGCTGAGAAGCACAATCTCACCTTTCTTTGCCATGTGATAAGCCGCATCGACCGCATCCTTCATTGACTGTACATCGGCCACAGGCAGTCCCATAGGATCAAAGAACGAATGCAGCTTTTCATTATGCAGGCCCATATAGACCAGGCCGACGCATTTCTCCTTTACCAGAGGTTCTATTTCAGTGTAATCGTTACCCTTGTCCTTGCCGCCCAATATGAGAACGCATTTGACCGGCATGCTCTGCAGGGCGTACCAGCAGCTGTTCACGTTGGTGGCTTTCGAATCGTTTATGAAATCGACTCCGTTCACACGGGCAACTCTTTCCAAGCGGTGTTCAACGCCCTGGAAGGTCTGCAGCGCCTTGCGGATGGTCTCGCTCTTTATGCCGGCAATGCTGGCCGATATTCCGGCAGCCATGCTGTTGTACAGATTATGGCGGCCTCTCAAAGACAGTGACTCAAGTTCCATGTTGAATGCCATCGGCCGGTCAAATACAACATCACTGTTTTCGGTCCACGCGGCCAGGTCTTCACGCTTGGCCTCGGCAAACGGATACAGAGTGGCCTGCAGACCGTATTTCTTCAGTTCGCGGGTAATGATGGGATCATCGGCCCAATAGACGAAAGCGTCGCTGCCGGTCTGATTGCGTATTACACGCATCTTGGCATCAACATAATTCTGCATTTCGTGGTCATATCGGTCCAGATGGTCGGGAGTGATGTTCATGAGCACGGCAATGTCGGCTTTGAAATCGTACATATTGTCCAGCTGGAAGCTGCTCAGTTCAATGACATACCAGTCATAGTCTTTTTCGGCCACCTGAAGAGCCAGGCTGCTGCCTATGTTTCCGGCCAGTCCAACGTTCATTCCTGCCATCTTAAAGATATGGTATATGAGCGATGTTGTGGTTGTCTTGCCATTTGAACCGGTAATGCAGATCATACGGGCATTGGTATAGCGGCCTGCGAACTCTATTTCAGAGATTATCGGAGTACCCTGTGCCATGAGCTTCTGAATGATGGGGGCCTCCTTTGGAATGCCCGGACTCTTTATAATCTCGTCCGATGCCAGAATGCGCTCCTCACTGTGATGTTTCTCCTCCCACTCTATACCGTATTTATCAAGCTGTTCCTTGTAGAAGGGCTTTATTTCAGAAAGGTCCGATACAAACACCTTGAAACCCTTCTTCTGGGCAAGGATTGCTGCGCCGGTTCCGCTCTCGCCTGCGCCAAGAACTGTAATTGACTTCTGTGCCATTTATCTCATCGTATTTTAAGTGTCAATATTGTAAGTGCCGCAAGACCAATGCTTATAATCCAGGTCCTGAGCGTTATCTTTGTCTCAAACTGCAGTTTTCTGTCATTTCCGACAAACTTCACGGTGCTTGTGGGGTCCGATGCAAGTACCTGCGCCATGCTGGTGCGGAAATGGTCATGTATGGGAGTGCGTTTCCAGATACGGCGGTGCAGTCCCTTTTTCTTTCCTGTCTTGTAGTAGAAGCGCTGCGCAATGACCGATACGCTTTCCATAAGGAACACGCCGCATAGTCCCGGCAGAAGCAGCTCCTTGTGAATGCAGATGGCCGATACCGCAATGATGCCGCCTATCGTCAGACTGCCGGTATCACCCATGAATATCTGCGCCGGATACGAATTGTACCACAGGAATCCGACCAGAGCACCCACAAAAGCACACATATACACCACAATTTCCTGACTTCCAGGTATATACATCAAATCAAAATGGCTGGCAGTGACCACATTACTGGACACATACGCCAAGATGCCCACCGCTATGCCGATTATGGCCGAATTGCCGGCTGCCATACCGTCCATTCCGTCGTTAAGGTTCGAGCCGTTCGAAACGGCAGTCACAATGAACAGAGTGAGCAGCACGAAGAACACCCATCCAGCCGGGTACTTTACCTCATCACCCAAAAAGCTGAACCAGTCGGCGTAATTGAGATTGTGGTTCTTCAAGAAAGGAATGGTTGTACGTGTTGATTTCACATCGGGACTCTTCACCACAACCTCGACATTGTTCTCAATGCGTGTGCTTACCTTTTCGTTTATGGTAACCTGCGGGCTATAACGCAGCGTCAGACCTACAATGAGACCAAGGGCCAGCTGGCCTGCAACCTTGTACCATCCCTTCAACCCCTCCTTGTCGTGTTTGAAGGTCTTGATATAGTCATCGGCAAAGCCAATGCCGCCAAGTATCAGAGTAGTGATAATCATCAGCCACAAATAGACATTGTGAAGGTTGCCTACAAGCAGGCATGGAACCAGAATGGCAATGATGATTATGACTCCGCCCATGGTGGGAACACCCTTCTTGGCAGTTCCGAACGGATCGGTCTTTTCATCACGCTGTGTCTCTGATATGTTCTTACGTTTCAGAATATCAATGAAATGACTTCCGAACCAGCACGAAATAACGATTGATATGACAAGAGCGAAAATGGCCCTGAATGTCACATATTGGAACATGCCCGCTCCAGGCATGTCAATTCCGGTTTTCCCCAGCCATCTGAACAGTTCGTATAACATAGCGCTTACAGTTAGAATGTTTCCCTGATTACTTCATGATCGTCAAAATGGTGCTTGACACCTTTCACATCCTGATAATCCTCATGACCTTTTCCAGCCACCAGGACAACATCGTCAGGTCCGGCAAGCATACATGCGGTATGTATGGCCTGACGTCGGTCAACAATTGTAAGGACCTTGGACATTTCCCTGTTGTCAAGACCGGCCAGCATATCGGCAATTATGGCTTCCGGTTCTTCAAAGCGCGGATTATCTGATGTTATGACAACTTTGTCGCTGTACTTCACAGCTTCTTTTGCCATAATCGGACGTTTGCCCTTATCGCGATTGCCTCCAGCCCCGCAGACAGTGATAATCTGGCCTTTCCCGTCAAGAACCTGGACAATTGTTGTCAGCACATTGGTCAGGGCATCGGGTGTATGGGCATAGTCAACAATGGCAGTAAAGCCCTTGGGTGAACGTATTGCGTCAAAGCGGCCGTTCACGGGAACAAGAGTGCTCATAACGGTAAGCACCTTCAAAGGATCATGTCCAAGACTGACGGCCGCACCGTATACGGCCAGCAGATTGCTCGCATTGAACTGGCCTATGAAACGCAGGAATGCCTCACGACCGTTAATGTCAAGCAGCATGCCGTCAAAACCGGACTCCAAAACCTTGCCCTTGAAGTCGGCCATGCTGCGGAGTGAATACGTAAGCACTTTGGCTTTGGTGTTCTGAGCCATGACCAGGCCGTTGCGGTCATCTAGGTTCGTTATCATAAAGGCGTTCTTTCCAAGTGCATCGAAGAACATCTTCTTGGCCTTGAGGTAATTGTCGAACGTGCCATGATAGTCAAGATGGTCACGTGTAATGTTGGTGAATATGCCTCCTGCAAATTTCAGCCCGCCAATGCGCTGCTGGTGTATGGCATGGGAACTGCACTCCATGAACACATACTTGCAGCCTTCATCGGCCATACGTCCCATAAGACGGTTCAAAGTGACGGCATCGGGTGTAGTGTGAGTTGCGGGAACCGGTTCACCGTCAACATAATTGCAGACCGTTGACAGCAATCCGCATTTATAGCCCATTGCACGCATCATATTATATAGCAATGTGGCGATGGTGGTCTTTCCGTTAGTACCCGTTACGCCCACAAGCTCAAACTTTTCACTTGGATTTCCGAAGAACCGCGTTGCAATGCGGCCCGATGCATAATTCGTATCGGCCACCTGAACATATGTCACTCCTTCGACCTTCTGTTCCGGCATCTTCTGGCACAGAATTGCTGAAGCGCCATTCTGAATGGCTCCCGGAATGAAATCATGGCCGTCAACCTGTGTACCACACATGGCAACGAACATGTTGCCAGCCTGCACTTTCCTATTGTCAAGCTGGATTTCAGTCACCTCGGTGTCAAGACTGCCCGATACAGCAACAGTCTGAACTCCTTCAATTAGATATCCTACCGTTTTCATAAGTTCTGTTTCATATCAAGTTTTATTCTGACAGTTGACCCCGTATGAATGTTCTGCTTTCCATGAGGTTCCTGCAGGACAACCTTTCCTACACCTGTCATTTCAACTTTATACCCTGATTTTTCCAATATGTACAATGCATCTTGAGCTCCCAGGCCAACAACATCGGGCAAATACCCGCGCTTCAAAGAGTATCTGTCCGAACTGTAGCGGGCGCCATCCTGAACAACTTTGCCAAAAATGCTGTCAGGATTGTCCACATAGGCAATATGGTCCGACTTTGACATGCCCAGACCATGAAGTACAATGGAAGCGCTTTTCAAATTTCCATTCAGAATCTTAGGCATTCTGTCATGCAGAGTATCCTGAGCCACATCTATGTCTTTGCGCGAATGCATGAACATTATCTTCTCGGAAATCTCCTTGAAAACGGTACCTGCCATCGTACCGCCCGATGCAGCCATACCGGAGCCCGCAGATGTTCTGATTGACACTATGCAGCTGTACAATGGTCTGTCTGCAGGAAAATAGCCGCAGAATGACACCATATGAGTTGTTCCGCCAGCCTTATATCCTGCCGCGCCCTGCGAAATCTGGGCCGTACCTGTCTTGCCCGCCGATTTGAATCTGTCAGAGCCGGCCGGTGCGCCAGTGCCACCCTCTACGACCCTTTCCAACAGATATCTTATGGTCCTCAAAGTACTTTCCTTGCATATCTTGTCATTCACGACCTTGACTGGAAATTTTTCAACCACATTGCCCTCTTTAGTGACTTTTGTCACCAGACGCGGAGCCACCATGCGGCCGTCATTCGCTATGGCATTGTAAAACGCCAGAGTATTGATTGCCGGAAGCTGTGTGTTATAGCCGATTGACATCCATGGCAGACGCGTTTTGTCCCAATAGCCATCGCGCCTTATTACCGGAGCATTCGTACCAATCAGCTGCATATCGAAATGAGTGCCTATGCCGGTAGCCTTTATCTTGTCAACAAATTCCTGCGGATTCTCTCCGTACGCGGCATTGATCAGCTTTGCTGTACCGATATTACAGGAATTCATAAGAATGTGTTCGGCATCAAGCCACCCGAAACCTACCACGCCCTTATGGGAGCCATCCGTCATGTTTGCGCCGCCGAATCCACGATACGAACCGTTTTCGCAGAAGACACTGTCATGAATCGAAAACTTGTCATCATCAAGGCCTATCATGAATGAAACGGTCTTGAATGTCGAACCGGGCTCATACAGCTCTTTCACCACATTGTTCTGAATTTCCGAATAATCGCCATCATCGTCACGGTTCAGGCTGGCCATAGCCTTTATATCACCGGTAGATACATCCATCACCGCCACCAGTCCGGAAGCGGCGCCCAAATTCTCGACCTGACGCCGTAGGGCATTCTCGGCTATATCCTGAATGTCAACATTCAATGTAGTCCATACGTCACATCCGTCTATCTGTTGGATATCGGAAACTACAGTAGATATATTCTGTATCTTTTCCTTGTGACCGATACCGGGAACACCCCTGAGCAGGGAATCGAATGACAGTTCAAGACCGTTGCGGGCGGAATCCTTCGCTTCATACATGCTGCCTATTGTTCTTGAAGCCAAGGCTCCGAAAGGTTTCCTCCTGGAAATCTTGGAATCCTGACTGAAGAACCAGTATTCGTACCTCGGTTTCAGCCAGACAGTCGATGAAAGTATCTTGTATTTGTCGTATGGTACAGGATAGGTGTTACGCGATGTTCCAGGCAGGAGCACCCATGATTGGGACTTCTGTCTGAATCCGTTTCTGTAATGCTGTTTCAGCTGCGATACCGTGTACTGCGGAAAAAGGCCGTTGACCACTGCGGCAAATTCATCCAGATGCCTTTCAAAAAGAGTATCCTTTCTATACTGGTCCTTACTCCGGCGCAGTTCATCCTTTTCGACCGATTTGAAATCAAGGAAAATCCTGTATTGTTTCATACTGCTTGCCAGCAGCATACCATCGTCACTGAAAATATCACCGCGTCTGGGTGGAATCTCAGTATTTTCCATTGTCAGACTTTTCTGCACATCATGCCAGTACTGACGCTGAACGAACATCACATGTACAAGCTTGAACACGATCAGACATCCCCATACAATGAAGGCGCAATACAGGAGCACGCATTTCAGACTCATTCTCATGCCGCCCGTATCATGATCTCGAAACAGATTCTTCATTGTCATTTCGGAAGAATAAATGGAGACTCACCATCGGCAGACAACCCCGTGTTTCCCCTTTTCACCACCTTCTCTATATAGGATCGTTTGCTTTTTGCCGATACATCACTGGTTATTCCAAGTGACTGGTATTCCAGGTCGACAAGTTCTCTTTTCAATGTCTCAACCAGAGCCCTGTCGCGCTGATAAGCATACCTGTTGCAGATATACAGAAAAATGCAGACAAGAATTTCCAACCAAAGAAGCGCATGACGGCTGAAAAAGCCGCCTGTATTTTCCAGCCAGGAAACCAGTCCTTCTTTTTCCGTATCCTTATCCATTGAACTCAGATTTTTACAGCCATTCTCAATTTTGCACTTCGTGACCTTGGGTTCCGGGACTGTTCCTCCGCATCAGGAATTACAGGTTTGCATAACTGACGGAACGGCACCAGACGGTTTCCGTAGAAATCGGTCTGTACGTCACCTTCAATATTGCCGCTCTTAATCAGGTTCTTCACCATCCGGTCCTCAATGGAATGATATGTGATTACCACAAGCCGGCCTTCGGGCTTCAGAAGGCCGACAGTTGAAAGAAGCATTTCCTTCAAAGCATCGACCTCATGGTTCACCTCCATACGTAATGCCTGAAAGACTTTTGCCATTTCCTTCTTTTCCCTTTCACGACCTATTACAGGGATGACGGTATCCATAAGAGCGGAAACCGTTTCCATTCTCGTGTTCTGACGCTTGCGGACAATGGCCTGTGCCAGCTGACGGCCATTCTGCAGTTCACCGTACAGATAGAACAGCGAAGCCAGTTTTTCTTCCGGATAATCATTCAGAATATCTGCAGCGGTCATGCCGTCCTTCTGATTCATGCGCATGTCTATCGGCCCGTCAAAACGGAACGAGAATCCGCGGCTGCTGTCATCAAAATGATGCCACGACACGCCCAGATCGGCCAGTATGCCGTCAACTTTGTCATGGCCGTACCAGCGCATGAAATTGCGCATATACCTGAAATTGCTGTAAACGAAAGTAAAGCGTTTATCTTCAATGATGTTCTTCATGGCATCCTGATCCTGGTCAAAGCCATACAGATGGCCTTTACCGCTCAGACGCGACACGATTTCCCTTGAATGGCCGCCACCGCCGAAAGTGGCATCGACATAAATTCCTTCAGTGTCATTGACCAAACCGTCAACACTCTGCTTCAGGAGCACAGGCACATGGTATATGTCAGCCGCTTCAGTCATATTCAATCAGACATGCATTTCTGGATTCCGCTTGCAAAATCAGCATCACTCATGAATGCCTCATCCTGCCCACCGGCGGCCTTTTCCTGAGCCCAGACTTCTATTGTCTGCTGCATTCCAACAAAAATGATATCCCTGTCAATACCAACTCTGTCCAACAGTATTTTTGGAAACAGAATGCGGCCGCTCGGGTCAAGCTGGAGCAACTGCGCATCACTGACCATTTTACGATACAACATCTGCTGATTGCCGTCAAAACGGTTTAAACGTGCACGCACCTTTCCGACTTCTTCTTCCCAAGCCTGTTTCGTATAAATGACCAGACAGTCTTCAAAATAGTCCTTACGGACCACTAGGGACAACTGGTCAAGTTCCTTAACAGTGCCTTCAGCACCGAGCTCCTGACGCGAAGCCTCTATCATCTGCCTGCGGAATCCGGCCGGCATGAAAGCTCTGTTCTTGGCATCAAGTTTTACAGGATACTGTCCGATAAAATTCATATTAGGGCGTTATTTTATATTTTGGACCAAAAGTAATCTATTTCATCCACTTTGCCCCACTTTGCCCCACATTTTAGACAAAAAGTTATTAACAGCCTGCTTTTGCATTAACAGACTGCCAATAACTGAATTATGTAAATGTGATTAAAGTTGTGCTTTATTCACCGACTATTTGTCGGGCACGTTCCAAAGCAACATTTATATGGCTGCAGATGTTTTCGTTACCTAATGTTTCAGCCAAGCCACTGCTTTTTATGACCTTCATGACATTTTCATTGACGCCGGAAAGCACGACCTGAACTCCCATATGGCTGCACATGGCACACATGTTTGTCAGATTATGTATTCCCGTAGAATCAATGAAGGGAACTTTTCTCATTCTTATGATTCTGACCTTCGGATGACCGCCCATATCGCTCATCATCTCCTCGAACCTGTTGGCAATGCCGAAGAAGTAAGGGCCGTTGATTTCATAAACCTTTACGCCTTCAGGAATGGCCAGATGTTCAAGGTTACCCATGACATCGGTATCGGCCGAAGGATCTATCTCATCACTTATCACACTGATGTTTGTGGTCTCTGCCATGCGCTTCATGCACAGCAGGCAGGCAATCAGCACGCCTACTTCAATTGCGATTGTCAGGTCAAACACCACCGTCAGCAGGAAAGTGACCATAAGCACGATGATGTCCGATTTCGGATTCCTGAATATTGCCGTAAAACTGCGCCATCCGCTCATGTTGTACGAAACCACCACAAGCACGCCGGCAAGACACGGCATGGGAATGTATTTGATGAGCGGCATCAGGAACAGATAAATAAGAGCCAGCACTACAGCATGGATAAGTCCGGCAACAGGCGTGCGGCCGCCGTTATTGATGTTGGTCATTGTACGGGCAATGGCACCGGTAGCCGGGATGCCTCCGATAATAGGCACTATCATGTTGGCGATGCCCTGTCCGACAAGTTCCTGGTTGCTGTCATGGCGGTCACCTATCACACCGTCGGCTACTGCGGCTGAAAGAAGTGATTCTATGGCACCCAGCATGGCTATGACCAGCGCCGGCGAGGCCAGTTCCCTGATTACCGTCAGATTGATTTTGGGGACCGATGCCTGAGGTATGCTGGCATTGATTGAAAAGCGGCTTCCAATGGTTTCAATGCCCTGCACACCGCTCTTTTCAAGAAGCATGCACGCAATAGTCATAAATATGATTGCCAGCAGTGAGCCTGGCAGTTTGCTGCTGATTTTCGGCGTAACGGCAATTATAACCACCGACACCACACCGACTGCCAAAGACCACCAGTTGATGGTGTCCATGTGCTGGAAATAGCAACCCCATTTTTCAATGAAGCCGGACGGCACGTTCTCTATCTGAAGACCGAACAGATCCTTGATCTGTGTAGTGAATATTGTGAGTGCAATACCGCTGGTAAAGCCCACAATAATAGGATACGGAATGTATTTGATTATTGTTCCAAGGTGGAGAAGTCCCATTAGAATAAGGAAAGCTCCAGCCATGAAAGTGGCAACGTACAGGCCGTTCATTCCATAGTTTTCAATGATGCCATACACAATGACAATGAACGCACCGGTAGGTCCGCCTATCTGGACCTTGCTGCCTCCAAAGAATGAAATCAAAAATCCTGCTACAATAGCCGTCAGAATGCCTTTCTCTGGTGTAGCGCCACTGGCAATACCGAATGCAATGGCCAGAGGAAGCGCAACAATACCTACAATTACACCTGCAAGAAGGTCCTGGATGAATGTTTCTTTACTGTAGTTCTTTAAAGAAGAGAACAATTTTGGCTGAAAACCACCAATCTTCACAGCTTTCATATTGATTCTTAATGTTTTAACACCGGCAATTCCGGCTCAATTTCTACAATTTCCGTTTTCGGCCGCGAAATTACTAATTTTTTCCTCCAATTGTACCATCACCCCTTGTCGGTTTGCACAAATTCGCTATCTTTGCACCCGCAATAGCCGGACAAGGCATTGCAACCCACATCACGATCCTTTAGCTCAGTTGGTTTAGAGCGCTTGCTTGACAGGCAAGAGGTCAGCAGTTCAAATCTGCTAAG
>JAKSIQ010000036.1 GCA_024398755.1 Bacteroidaceae bacterium
GGGAAATCCGTGAAAGTGGAAAATCCGTGAAAGCCGGAAATGGGGAAAACCGGGAATCAGCTGAAGACTACAGTCTTGTTCTTGTAGACCAGAATCTTGTGATCTATGTGCTTCTGCACTGCGTGCGACAGGACAATCTTTTCAAGGTCTTTGCCCTTGTTCACCAGATCATTAGGCATGTCCTTGTGCGAAATATGGACAACATCCTGTACAATGATAGGTCCGGCATCGAGCTCTGCTGTCACATAGTGGCTTGTTGCGCCGATAATCTTCACTCCGCGGTCAAAAGCTGCCTGATATGGTTTGGCGCCCACAAATGCGGGAAGGAATGAATGGTGAATGTTGATTATGCGGTTCGGATATTTTGCAATCATCCGGTCTCCGATTATCTGCATGTATCTTGCCAGAACAATGAAATCGATTTTGTTTTCATCCAACAGTTCAAGCATTGCTGTTTCCTGCTCCAGCTTGTTCTCTTTTGTAATGGGAATCTCGTAGTACGGTATGTGGAACATATCGGCCACAGGCTTCATGTCGGGGTGATTGCTTACAATCAGAGGAATCTCAACGTTCCATTCGCCTGCACTGTAACGGGCCAGAAGGTCAAACAGACAGTGCGACATTTTTGAAACGAAAATGGCCATGCGCGGCTTTTCATCGCTGAAGTACAGCTTGAACTCCATCTGGTATTTCTTGGCGTACAATGTGCCGAAATAGTCCGATATCTTGTCTCTCGGAATGAGGAAATTGTCAATGTTCCATTCAATGCGCATGTTGAAAATTCCCTCAACATGGTCAACGAACTGGGCAAGGTATACTACGTTTCCGCGATTTTCGGTTATGAAATTCGTGATGTCGGCAATGATTCCCGGTTTGTCTGGGCAGTGGAGTAAAAGGGTAGTGGTCATGACCTGATTTGTTTCTCGGACCGCAAAGGTACACAAAAATCGGATATGTGATACCAAATAAGTCGGCACCGTTATGTCAAGCTTACCATTTGTAGTTGAAGTTGAACGTGAGCAGTTCCTTGTACTGGCAGTAATTCCAGTCGGGATCGCGTTTGACACTGTCGTCAAACCTCAGGTGCGAGAACAGCTGCAATGAGAAATATCGTGACAGACGGTAGTCGAAAGTGTTCTCAACATTGGCTTCAACACTTTCGAAACTGGTATAGAACGATGCTTTCGATGTCAGCGTGAAGTCTTTCAGGAAAGTTATGTTGAAGTTCGCTTCAAAACGCGATCCCATTGAATATGTGTAGTTGCGCCCCTTCTCTATTCCGTAATTGGTGGCAATGCTGTCAACACTGACATATTTGCAATTGTATGAAAGCGGTGAAATCTGTACTGACAGGCTCATGTCCTTTTTCTTGAACACCGGTTTGTAATCCATACCCAATGACAGGTTGCCGATGAACGGGGACATGAATTTTGACTTGAGATTCTGCTGCTCTTTTGAATCGTAAAACGGCAGGAACTGTGTATATCCTTGTAATTGCGCCGAATAATACCACTGGTTGTGGGCTTTCAGTCCGAATTTGGATGTGATGCGCAACAGATCTTCGTTGGTGCGTACGTAATGCGATTCATCGTCCTGCTCTGTGGCAATAAAGCCAAGCCTCATTTCAAGCTTGTTATCCCATGTGGTGCCCAATCTGGCGTAATTGGCTGACATCGAGGTCGATGCCAGAACCGACATGTTGCTCTGTCCTCCTTTGTACCAGTTCTCGGAAAAGTATGTTTGGGTGAATTTGCCCTGAAAGTTGCCGAATGTTTTCCAGAAATTAGGCTTGACACGTCGGACGGTGATATCGCTGCCGTCAAGTTTCAGTTTCACAGTGCGGTCGTTTGTTATTCTGATGCCTGCGGTTTCAAGACCGTGTTCCGGGATTGTCGGTTTGACATTCATCAGTTCACGTTCTGTATGACGGACAAGTTCAGGATGTTCCAGATACAGTCTGAGCAATGCGGAATTGAGCGTGCTGTCGGCTTCGTGACCTCCTGATGAAAGGGTGCCGGGATTGAGCAGCTGACCGTCTGAAAACCGTTCTCCATAGTCTTCTTCAATGAGTATGGAGCCGTCCAGCACCGAATTGTACAGTGTCATTGGCAGGAAAAGACGGAACATCAGCGGATTATCAGAGATATCGTAATCGGATATCTCATCCTGCGCTGTCGCCGTGACGGTTGACAGCAGAATGGCCATAGACAATAATCCGTGTAATTTCATGCGGTAAGTGCTATTCTGGTGCAAAAGTACAATACTTTTTGTACCTTTGCCATCCGACAACATATAATATAGGTAAAGTGGACAAAAGAAGCTATTTCGGACTCCTGCTGATTGGAGTGGCAATGGTGTTGGTTCTCATGTGGCAGACAAATTCCCAGAAGAAGGTTGAACCGCAGAAGCAACAGTATGAACAGCAACATGTTGCGGCACAGGATGCCGCTATGGACAGTGTTGCCGAAGTCATGGAAAACACAGAAATAATGGTGGTTGAATCCAGGCAGGACTCACTCTCTCCATTGTTTCCGTCATTGTACGGAACCGAACAGAATGTCACGCTTGACAATGGCCTGGTAAGCATAAGCATTTCCAATAAGGGGGCAGCTCCTGTCAAGGCAGTGCTGGCCGGTTACAATGACCAGCAGGGACAGCCGGTATGTCTGTTTGATCGTGATGAAATAAGCCTCAACTTCAAGTTTGACGGCAAGAATGTCAATATACAGAGCCGCGAACTGTATTTCCAGCCGCTTGACGTGACAGCCAATTCGGTAACTATGCGTCTGCTGACCAACGGCTACGGATATATGGATTTCATGTATGAACTGCTGCCTGAAAGCTATATGCTGAATCTTGACATCAAGGCTGTGGGCATGTCTGATTTCTTCAGCACCAATACGGAAACTCTGGCCATTGAATGGATTCAGAACCTTCGTCAGCAGGAAAAGGGATTTGATTTTGAGCAGCGCTATACGGAACTCACTTACAAGCGTTCAGACAAGTCAAAAGCCAAACTGCTGGGAACTCCGATGCCGAACAGGAAAAGCAAGGCTCTGCTGACAAACGCACGTAAGACAACCGTTGAAGAACCGGTTGACTGGGTGGCATTCAAGAACCAGTTCTTCTCGTGCATCATGATTTCAAATTCCACTTTCGAGTCTGATGCGAAACTCTACGGACAATCATACAGCCAAGGAAAAGGGTATCTCAAGAAACTTATGATGCAGTCTCAAAGCAGGTTTGATGCCGCCGGTTCAGAACCTAGCCTTTTCCAGTTCTATATTGGCCCGAACGATTACAAGCTGCTTAAGGAGAACAGCAGACTGTCACGCAGCGAGAACAAGATAAGGCTGAACAGAGTGATCAATCTTGGCTGGCCTGTGGTACGTGAGGTGAACCGCTTCCTGCTCATACCTCTGTTCAACCTGCTTTCACATTGGGGACTCAATATGGGTATTGTCATTCTGCTTATGACAATCATAGTCAAACTTCTTGTTATGCCTGCCCAGGTCAAGTCATATATGTCAAGTGCAAAGATGCGCGCCTTGAAGCCGTATGCTGACCAGATAGCAGCACAGTATCCGAAGCAGGAAGATGCCATGAAGAAACAGCAGGAAACCATGGCCATGTACAGCAAGTACGGAGTCAGTCCCATGGGCGGCTGTCTGCCGGCTCTGGTGCAGATGCCTGTCTGGATGGCCTTCTTCTTCTTTGTACCGAACGCAATAGAGCTTCGTCAGCAGAGTTTCCTGTGGGCAACCGACCTGACAGGCTTTGATGACATACTCAGCTGGAACACCAACATTCCGCTTGTAGGTAATCATCTGAGCATATTCTGCGTACTTTTCTGTCTTACCAACATTATCAATACCATCTATTCCATGCAGCAGCAACAGACCGCACCGGGTCAGGAGGACAGCATGAAGATGATGAAGTGGATGATGTACATAATGCCGATTATTTTCTTCTTCTCATTCAACAACTATTCATCGGGCCTTTGCTATTACTATTTCATTTCAGGCCTGGTCAGCATCATAACCATGATATGGCTGCGCCGTTCGACCGATGAAAAGAAGATACTTGCCAAGCTTGAGGCCGATTATGCAGCCGGTCGCAATGATTCGTCAAAGTCGAAGAAGGTTACAGGCATGATGGCACGCCTTGAAGCATTACAGAAGGAACAGGAACGTCTGCAACAGCAGCAACAGCGTAAATAAAAAACTTTTTTTATGAATGACATTGTACTTTCCAGTCTGACGAATCTTTTCGCATTGTTCGGCTCAAGTAATGACGTTGACAGCGAAAAGACACAGAAAATTATTGCGAACTATCTGATGCGACATTTCGGCATACGTTCGCCAAAGTCCTATCTGAATCTGTACAATGATCTGCGCGGTTTTTACGACGAGACTCCTGATCTTGACAAGGAAATTGTAGTGGCAGGCATCTGCCAGAAACTGCAGGCTCATATCACACAGCTGGAACAGCTGCTCATGCTGCTGCGTCTCATGGAATTCTGCAAGATGGCGTCGGAACATGCTGACGTACTGCAGGATTCTCTTTTCCGCACTGTTGCCGGAAACTTCAACATCAGCGATGAACTTTTTGACGCCTGTGTTGACTATGCCGGCTGTCAGCCAGGCAGCTGTGAGACCGGCAAGGCCGATGAATATGGCGTAATGCTCCATGAATACGGCCCGGACAACAGCCCGGTTCTCAAGACTCTGTGGCTGAAGCAGTTCAACCGCCTGCTTTTTACATACATGGGAACCGGTGAGGTTCTTATGGAAGATGTTCCGGTTCTTGCAGGCGCTTTCCAGGTATGGCAGAAATGCGGTGTGCTGAAGTGTTCGCGCTGCAAACCTGCATACTATTCGTCAATAATGTCGGCATATGGAGAAGGTGACGGGAAGGATTCCGTTGAAATGTGCGGTCGTGACCTTAATTTCAGATTTGCCAACAACCCGTCATTCGGCTTGCATAATTTCAGTTTCTCACTGAAGAGCGGCCAACTGGTGGCCATAATGGGTGGTAGCGGTACCGGCAAGTCCACACTGCTGAACATACTTAACGGCAGCATTATTCCTCAGGAGGGAAAAATAACCATCAACGGACACGAAATACATGAGCCTTCCGCCAAGTCTCTGATAGGGTTCGTTCCGCAGGACGACCTGCTGATAGAGGAACTTACCGTCTATCAGAATCTGTGGTTTACGGCCAAGCTCTGTTTTAACGGAATGTCGGACCAGGAGCTTGACGCCAAGGTTATGGCGACTCTTGTTGATCTGGGGCTTGACCAGGCTAAAGATCTGAAGGTCGGCTCACCAATGAACAAGTACATATCAGGAGGTCAGCGCAAAAGGCTGAACATTGCTCTGGAACTTATTCGTCAGCCTGCGGTGCTTTTCCTGGACGAACCCACGTCGGGATTGTCATCGACCGATACTGAGAAGGTGATGAACCTTCTTAAGGAGCAGACTTACAAGGGCAAACTTATAGTGGTGAACATTCACCAGCCGTCAAGTGATGTCTATAAACTGTTTGACCGTCTGTGGCTGCTTGACAAGGGCGGTTATCCGGTATTTGACGGTAATCCTATTGAAGCGGTGTCATATTTCAAGAATGCCGCACACTATGCCGATGCCGATGTCACAACCTGTCCTGCCTGTGGCAATGTGAACCCTGAAATAGTACTCAACATAATAGATGAGAAATCGCTTGATGACAGCGGAAACCAGACGGAAAAACGCAAGGTGCAGCCTGACGAATGGCATAAGCTGTATCTTGAATCTCGCTCCGAATTCACAGCTCCGGCGGTAAATGAGATTCCGCGTAACCAGCAGAAGCGTCCTGGTGCACTGCGCCAGATGCTGATATTCCTGCAACGCAACCTGAAAGCCAAACTGACCGATGTCCAGTACCTGCTCATTACACTTCTTGAAGCTCCGCTTCTTGCACTTATCTGTGCCGTGCTTACCAAGTATTCGCCGGCACAAGGCTATTCTGTAATGGATAACAGGAACCTGGTCTCATATTTCTTCATGGCAGTCATAGTGTCAACATTCATAGGCATGAGCGGCAGTGCGGAAGAAATAATAAAGGACCGTGCCATATTGAAGCGCGAAAAGTTCCTGAGCCTTTCATACGGAAGCTATATATGGTCAAAGATTCTGTTTGTGGCTGCTGTCGCACTGATTCAGACATTCCTGTTCGTGCTTGTGGGCAACAGCATCATGAAACTTGAAGGCCTGTTCTTCGTGTGGTGGGGCATTCTGTTCGCATCGGCCCTTCTGGCGGGACTTACCGGCCTTGTGCTTTCGCAGTGCATGAATTCAATCGTATCAATATATATCACCATACCTTTGCTGCTCATACCTCAGATTCTTCTGTGCGGACTGGTTGTCGATTTCGGCGACCTCAATCCAAAAAGTAAAACAGGTAATGTGCCGCTGATAGGTAATGTGGTACCGTCGCGCTGGGCTTACGAGGCATTGGCGGTGACATCGTTCACTGACAATCCATACGAGATTCAGATAGCGGAATACGAATCGCAGAAATATACCGCACAGTATTACGACTACGCTTTCAGAGAGGAAATGTCCGCGCAGTTGGAGACATATCGTGACGAAGTTCAGAAAGGTGAGGAGCCTGATGAGTCTCGTCTGCAGCTTATTGCCAACGAAATGCCTCATCTGGCACAGGTTGCCGGAGTTGAACCGTATAATGGTCCGATATCGGCCGAATCATACGGAGAAAGCATGTATCTTGGCCTGAATGAATGGTTCGACAAGGTTGAGCAGGCGCTTGATGTGATGGGTAACAATGCCACACTTCGTTCGGACCGTGTCATTACCGGACTGATGAGCGAACTTGGAGGCTCTCAGGCTATAACCCGGTTCAAGAAGGACAATTTCAACACCAAACTTGAATCGCTTGTTCTGAACGAACAGGCCACTGACTTGTGCAAGGTGGTTGACGGGCATATAGTTCCGCAAGCAGGATTCGTGTTTGTGGAGCCACGTTCGCACAATGGTGGCGCACCTTTCTACAGCGGTGTGAAGATTCTGGGCGAAACACGTATCAAGACCCTGTGGTTCAATCTTGGCGTTCTGGCCGTCATGGCAATTCTGGTTGCTCTGGCACTGTTCTTCGATTTCCCCGGGCGCTACATGCGTAAGGAACAGAACTGATCTTCAGAGCGCTTTTTCAGTCGCGAAGACGGAAACCGTTTGCTCTTGCAAGTATTGCCGCTTCGGCTTTTGATACTCCGCTTATGGTCATGAACTCAAGAATGAGTGATGCCAGCGGAAAAGCCATGTACAGATATGGAATGAATTTCGTATCACCCTTGAGCAGAAGAACATAAATGGTCAGGATGATGTAATAACCCAGAGTCATCAGCATCATGAAGATCAGCAGTCTTTTCTGTAGGATGAAGTTCCGGAAACCTGACAGCAGCAGTTCGAAAACGCCAACGGCCAGAATGATTATCAGGAATGTGCCAAGTGCCCAAAGTGCCGAGCTGCTGTCGCCTTCAATGAAGTTCAGCCGGAAGTTGGTCAGCTGAGCTGATGCACCGCTGTCGTTTACAAGCTGTCCTATGGGCAAAAGAAGGCTGGCAAACGTCAGAATACAGATGAGTGCCAGCCAGATTTGATGCAGGTAGAGTTCTATCTTCATCTCAAGCGACCGAATTAGAGATTGTCCTTGTCAGTTGCCGGATTGCGATGATAGATTTTACCGTCCTTGAATTCCTTTGCTGCAATGAGAGTGGGTTTCGGCAGACGCTCGTAGTAGCGTGAAATTTCAATCTGCTCCCTGTTCTCGAACATCTCTTCAAGATTGTCGGTCGATGTGCTGAACTCTTCAAGCTTCTGCTTGAGTTCTTCTTTCATTTCAACTGCAATCTGGTTGGCGCGTTTGCCCATGATGGCTACACTTTCATAAACGTTGCCTGTTTCCTGGACAAAATCAACCATGTTGCGTGTTACCGTGTTGGTAGGGGCGTTTGTTTTCTTGAAATCCATATTCGTTATTCTTCTTCAGTTATTATTTCGGTTTGATTCAAATTTCTGTTTGAAAGCCTGAATATTCTGTCGGCTTCTTTCATTGATTTGCTTTCAGGATATTCGTTTTTGAATGCGTAGTATTCGTCAATGGCGTCACGATAGCGCTCGTCGCGTTTCTCTATCACGCTTTCCTGAGCCATCTGGAATTTCGCTTTGAGTATCAGTAGTGAAAGGTCTTCGCGATATTTGGATTGAGGGTAGTCCCTCAATGCGTTCTGGGCTACAATTATGCACGCGCGATAGTTGTTTCCCAAATAGTTGCCCATGTTGTAGTAAAGGTCGGCCGATTTGTATTCCTTTTCCACCAGACGGTCGTACATGGTGTATATCATATCTTCTGCCTGTGCGCGGTACTTGCTTCCCGGATAAGACTCCACGAAATTCTGCAGCTGGACAATTGCGTTCTGTGTGCTTGTGGCGTCAAGACGCGGGTCGGGGGTGTCCAGGAACAGGCTTTTGGCCGATCTGAACAGGCATTCTTCGGAATATGCGCTGTTCGGATATGCTCTGAAGCATGCCAGGTAATATTCTGAAGCGGACAGATAATCCTTGATGTTGAAATAGCATGAAGCCAGCAGAAACATTGATTCTTCGGCTTGTGCTGTTCCGCGCTGATAGGCCACACATTCTTCCAGAACAGCGCTGCATGTGGTATAGCTGCCCTGAGCGAAAAGATCTTTGGCAAGACCGAATTTTGTGGTATAGTCTGATGCCTTGACAATCTTGTTGTATCCCGAACATGATGTCAGCATCAGTGCGGTAAGGCAGAATATCACAATATGTGTAAGGCTGTTGCGCATTTGTATTCGGTTTCAATCGGCAAAGGTACTGCTTTGTGACGAACAATGCAAGCGTACACGATACGTTTTGAAGAAATACGTCACTTGCTTTGCTCGGACTTCATATGCCGTGCAACTATGCCGGCAGCCATGGCGCAAAGCTCGGCACATGGACGCTTCCTGTAGTATTCCGTAGTCCTGTCCTGCGGAACAGGGGTACCTTCGGGCTTGTCCAGACCCAGCAGTTCACGGCATATTATGCTGCCGTTCTTTTTTTTGAATTCGGCGGCGAAATTCTGGACCAGAGCGTAGCAGGCAGTCTTTGCTGCTTTGTCTGACACGTTGTCGTAAGGTTTCAGGGCTCCGGCCACCATAGTCATGCCTGACACGGTTCCGCAGACTTCACGCATGCGTCCCATGCCACCTCCGAAACCGGATGCCAGACGTGCAATCATTTCAGGTTCAATGCCAAGAACATCACTGAATGTCATGGTGACAGCCTGACAGCAGTTATAACCTTGTTTGAACAGTTCCTTTGCCCGTTTTTCCCTTTCCTCTACAGTCATATCAGATATATTTGCGGTTTCCGGTTAAAGTGACCGGATACATTGTGACCGTAAAATTACTAACTTTGCGCGATTCAACCACTCACTCACCGCATGGATTTCAAACTGGTATCACCATTCCAGCCCACTGGCGACCAGCCTCAGGCCATCAGGCAGCTTACTGACGGCATTCTGGACGGCACAAAGGCGCAGACTCTGCTCGGCGTTACCGGTTCCGGCAAGACTTTCACAATTGCAAATGTCATAAAGAATGCGGGGCGTCCCACTCTGGTGCTCAGCCACAACAAGACCTTGGCCGCGCAGCTGTACAGCGAATTCAAGGCGTTCTTTCCGGAAAACGCGGTTGAGTATTATGTCTCGTATTACGACTATTACCAGCCCGAGGCGTATCTGCCATCGACCGATACCTACATAGAAAAAGATCTTGCAATAAATGACGAAATAGACAAGTTGAGGCTTGCCGCCACATCGGCCCTTCTGTCGGGTAGGAACGATGTCATTGTGGTGTCATCGGTCTCGTGTATATACGGCATGGGCAATCCGGCCGATTTCTACAACAACGTCATTGAACTGAAGAAAGGACAGCACATTGACCGTAACGTGCTGCTGCGCAAGCTGGTGGACAGCCTGTACACCCGCAATGACCTGGAACTGGGACGAGGCTGCTTCCGCGTGAAGGGTGACAATGTCGATGTGAATCTGGCATACAGCGATACTGCCGTACGCATACAGTTCTGGGACGACGAGATTGACTCAATAGAAGAGTTCGATGTGCTGACCGGCGAGCGCATTGACCGGTACGAATTCTACCGCATATTCCCCGCTAACCTGTTCATGACGACCAAGGAAAGTCAGGAACGTGCCATACGCGCCATTCAGGATGATCTGGTCAGACAGCTGGCTTATTTCGAGGAGATTGGCAAGACTCTTGAGGCAAAGCGTCTGAAGGAGCGCGTCGAATACGACATTGAGATGATACGTGAGCTGGGACACTGTTCCGGAATAGAGAACTACTCGCGTTATTTTGACGGCAGGGCTGAAGGCACCAGACCATACTGTCTGTTGGATTTTTTTCCTAAGGACTTTTTGCTGGTGATAGATGAGAGCCATGTCAGTGTTCCGCAGATTCACGCCATGTACGGGGGTGACCGCGCACGCAAAATCAATCTTGTGGAATACGGTTTCCGTCTGCCTGCGGCTCTGGACAACCGCCCGCTGAAATTTGAAGAGTTCCAACAACTGACAGGTCAGACCATATATGTCAGCGCCACTCCTGCCGATTTTGAACTTGCCGAGAGCGGAGGTGTAGTTGTTGATCAGGTGATACGTCCTACTGGTCTTCTTGACCCTGTCATTGAGGTCAGACCCAGTGCCAATCAGATAGATGACCTTATGGAAGAGATTGCTGTCAGGTCTGAAAATGATGAACGTGTGCTGGTTACTACACTTACAAAACGCATGGCAGAAGAGCTGAACGACTATCTGCTGAAGAACGGGGTGCGATGCAATTATATACACTCAGACGTTGAGACGTTGGAGCGTATCCAGATTATGAACGACCTTCGTGCGGGCTTGTATGACGTGCTGATAGGTGTGAATCTGCTTCGTGAGGGACTTGACCTTCCGGAAGTGTCGCTTGTGGCCATTATCGATGCCGATAAGGAAGGCTTCCTGCGTGACCACCGCTCTCTTACGCAGACTGCCGGTCGAGCTGCCAGAAATGTCAACGGCAAGGTTATTCTGTATGCCGACAGGATTACGCAGAGTATGCAGTTGACCATGAACGAAACAAACCGTCGTCGCGAGAAGCAGATACGCTATAACAGCGAGCACGGAATAACGCCCAGACAGATAGAAAAGGCGCTTGCCCAGTCTCCGCTGGTTGGAGATACGTCTGTCGGGAAAAAGGAGGACACCGTAGCCAGGGAGTACGCCCTGAAGGATATTGCTCGCGGTGTTGCAGATCCTGTTACGGCTAAAATGACTCCGAACCAGCTGGATGCGGCCATAGCCAGAACCCGCAAACTCATGAACCAGGCATCGGCACGCATGGACTTTCTTGAGGCGGCACAGTACCGTGATGAAATGTTCAAACTGGAGGCGTTGCGTGCCGGGAAACAGACTGAACGTGATAATAAAGGGCTATAATTGCTTGTAATGTTGTTTTTTTTGTATTTTTGCGGGTATCTGAAAAGAAATGTCAAAACAAACAATAATATTCATTATGAAGAAAATCACTTTAATCCTGATGGCTTGTGCAATGGTGGCACTGTCATCATGCGGAAACAAGAAGAAGTCAGCAGCTCAGGACAGCGCTGCAAATCAGGAAAGTTTTGAAACTCAGCAGCTTGAACTTTATCTTCAGGCACAGCTTGACAGCATCGCTTCAATTTATCTGTCAAAGGCAAACAACCCTGTTGTCGCTGCAATCAAGTCCGGCAATGTGGAACTGACAGAATCAGAGAAGTCCATCAAACCTGCATATCTTATCAATCCTGATCAGACTGCCGGACTTGTGTCGCTTGCACAGAAGTATCGCGCTCTCCCGATGCTTTTCATTGACAAGCAGATTGCTGAATGGTATGGCATGTCTGTTGACGGTTACAAGGCTGCTGCAGGCAAACTGGTTTCTGATATCAATGATCCTGCAATCAAACAGTTGAACGCGGTTTCAAGCAATATTAATGATGAAGCCAACAAGCAGCTTTATCTTGATTTATATGCTGATGAAGTCAAGAATGGACGTATCTGCCTGTTCTGGGAACTTAACGGAGCCATACTGATTGAAACTTTGTATATCATGTCTCAGAATATTGATAAGTTCACAGTCGGCATGACCGATGATGATGCCGCAAATCTGACATATCGTCTGTTCCTTGCAAAGAACAGCGTTGACCAGCTTACAGCATATTATCCGGAACTGGAGTCTCTTTCAAAGTCACTCGCTCCGCTTGATGTTCTGAATGCAATGGATATGGCTGAGTTAAAGACACAGCTTTCAGAAATGAAGGGTCAGCTTGAAATTATCCGCAACAGTCTGCTCAACTGATAGATCCTATAACTTACGAAATGAGGCGGCTTCTATTGGAGCCGCCTTTTTCGTGTTCAAAGCATTCCGCTGCGTTCGAGTTCTGTCTTCAGGAAGCCGGACGTATGTCCTTTGCCGCTCAATGCAACTTGGGCTGGGGTACCGCAAGCCACAATCTGACCGCCGTTACGGCCACCTTCAGGGCCTACGTCGATAATCCAGTCAGCCTGCTTTATGACATCAAGATTGTGCTCAATCACAACCACGGTGTTGCCTTTGTCAACAAGGCGGCCAATCACATTCATAAGTACACGTATGTCTTCGAAGTGCAGGCCTGTGGTAGGCTCGTCAAGGATATAAAGCGTATGTCCTGTATCGCGTTTGGCAAGTTCGGTAGCCAGTTTGACGCGCTGGCTCTCGCCACCAGAAATTGTGGTTGACGGCTGGCCCAGTTTCAGATAGCCAAGTCCCACTTCCTGAAGCACTTTTATCTTGCCAAGTATGGAAGGCACGTTCTCGAAGAACTCGACAGCCATGTTAATGGTCATGTCAAGCACATCGGCTATGGATTTTCCCTTGTAACGCACTTCAAGCGTCTCGCGGTTGTAGCGTTTGCCTGCGCACTGTTCGCAAGGAACCATGACATCGGGCAGAAAGTTCATCTCGATGGTCCGATATCCGCAACCGCTGCAGGCTTCGCATCGGCCACCGCTTACGTTGAACGAGAAACGTCCCGGTTTGTAGGCACGCATCTTTGATTCCGGCAGTTCCACAAACAACTGTCGTATGTCTGAAAAAACGCCGGTGTATGTGGCCGGGTTGGAGCGTGGTGAACGGCCCAGAGGTGACTGGTCCACATCGACCACCTTGTCTATGTTCTCAATGCCGAGTACCTCGCGGTATGGCAGGGGCTGTTTCAGAGAACGGTAGAACTTCTGCGAAAGGATGGGTTGCAGGGTTTCGTTTATAAGACTGGACTTGCCGCTGCCGGAAACACCTGTCACGCACACCAGTTTGCCAAGAGGTATGTCAATGTCAACATTCTTCAGATTGTTGCCGCAGCAGCCGCGCAGGGAAATGAACTGCCCGTTGCCCTGGCGCGGTTCAAGCCCGGCGTTGCAGGTGTCCTGTCGGCCGCACAGGTATCTTGCGGTGAGAGTGTCTTTTTCAAGAAGCTGCTTCGGAGTACCCTGGAACACTACTTCACCCCCCTTTCGTCCTGCCAGCGGACCAAGGTCTATTATCCAGTCGGCGGCCATCATCATATCGCGGTCATGCTCTACAACAAGTACGGTATTGCCTGCATCGCGAAGAGTGCACAATGATTCAATGAGACGGCAGTTGTCACGCTGGTGGAGACCGATGCTGGGCTCGTCCAGAATGTAGAGCACATTCACAAGTTTGGAGCCTATCTGAGTGGCCAGACGTATGCGCTGTTCCTCTCCGCCTGAGAGCGATTCTGACGGACGGTTCAGTGACAGGTAATCAAGTCCGACCTCAAGCATGAAGCCAAGTCGGGCGCGTATTTCCTTTAATATTTCCTGAGCTATGCTGCGCTGACGTTCGGTCAGACGGTCCTGAACTGTACATGACCATTCGTACAGGTCTTTCAGGTCCATTGATGCCAGTTCGTGAATGTTCTTTCCGTCCAGTCTGAAATTCAGTGACTCACGGTTCAGACGTGCGCCATGGCATTCCGGACAGACATCGGTCACTGCAAACTGGTCAACCCATTTCTGCTCGGCAGCACTCAAATCCTGCTGCTGTAGGGAACGTATGTATTTGCAGATGCCTTCGTATTCCATGAATACGGCATCGGCTTCGCTGTTGATTCCGGTTATCTGGACTTTTATGCGTTCGTCGCAACCGTTCAGCAATTCGTCTATGACGTCATCGGTCATCTGGCCGATGGGGGTGTCAAGCGTATATTCGTACTTGGCAAGCAGTGCGGTTATCTGTCTGAAAATAAGAGTGTTCTTGTACGGACCAAGAGGGGCGATGGCTCCTTGCCTTACTGAAAGGCTGCGGTCGGGCAGGACTTTGTCGGTACTGACCATTGAAACATAACCCAGTCCCTTGCAACGCGGACAGAAACCCTGCGGAGAATTGAACGAGAAGTTATGCGGTGCCGGCTCTTTGTATGCTATGCCTGTGGTAGGACACATGAGCCGACGGCTGTAATGACGCAGTACCCCTGGCTCTGGACGTCCTGGAATTGTTTCTTCGGGCTGTGAAAGCACCATCATCATGCCGTCTCCCTGTTTCATTGCCAGTTCGACACTGTCTGAAAGGCGGCGCTCATATTTGTCACTGACAACCAGCTTTTCTATGACAACCTCGATATCGTGGTTGCGGTAGCGGTCAAGTTTCATGCCGGGACGCACTTCGCGTATTTCGCCGTCAACGCGGACTGTCAGATATCCTTTCCGGCGTATGCTTTCGAAAAGTTCCCTGTAATGTCCCTTGCGTGCTTTTACCAGCGGAGCCAGCACGTAGATTTTCTGGCCGGCATAATCGTTCAATATAAGGTTGACAATCTGCTCTTCGGTAAAACGCACCATCTTCTCGCCTGTCGCATACGAGTATGCATCGGCCGCCCGCGCAAACAGAAGTCGCAGATAGTCATATACTTCGGTAACGGTGCCTACTGTTGAGCGCGGGTTACGGTTCGTGGTTTTCTGTTCAATGGAAATTACGGGACTCAAACCGCTTATCTTGTCCACATCGGGCCTTTGAAGCCCGCCCAGAAAGTTGCGCGCGTATGCCGAGAAGGTTTCAAGATAGCGGCGCTGGCCTTCGGCGTAAATGGTATCAAATGCCAGTGATGACTTGCCGCTTCCGCTCAGTCCTGTTACTACGGACAATGACCGGTGGGGTATCTCGACATCTATGTTCTTCAGGTTGTTTGACCTGGCACCAATGACTTCAATCTTTCCTTTCTCCATTCACTTACCACGTTTCACCAAGTCCCTTCAGAACATTGATGCTTTCTTTTTCATCGTATTTGCGTCCGCCGGCACCTACTGCCTTGACATGTATGAAATACACACCGTCCTTTACCACCTGCCCATTGTGCATTCCGTCCCACAGTTCAAGCATATATCCGTCACCGTCAGCCTGACCGTCAGCAAGGTCAATGAGCTCATCCATCGTACCGGAAAGAGACTTTATGGTCTGACCCCATCTGTTGAATATTGTAATTTCGGCACGGACTATGGATTTCATGAAAATGCAGTACATATCGTTGATTCCGTCTCCATTGGGCGAAAATGCATTGTACATTTTCAGGCCGGATGCATCGATTGTAAATGATATCGGATCAATGTCGTTGCCGGGAACTGTTTCAATGTCGTTGGCGGTCTTGTAAGACCATTCGAACCTGACTTCGTATTGGCCGTCGTCTTCAAACCGGAATTCAGTGCAGGCCTCCTGGCGTTTGAGATACTGGACCGTATTGCTCTGTCCGTTTTCCTGATATGTTCTGGTAACGTTCCACTGTGGAAACAGTGTGTAGGCTGAGTTGTCTTCCGATATCAGTTCCGATTCGAATATGGCATGGATAGGTGCTTGAAGCTGTTCCGATGCTGTGCCGCCCGGCACCAGTGTGACCGTGTCCGATACGGCCGATACAAGCATAACCCTGACATTGACCGATGGGGTGGTCTGAGCGTCAGTTTCAGCGAATACAGCGGAAACGGCCGCCAGCATAAGAACCGATTTCAAGAGCCTTTTCATAGCTAAGCGCAAAAGTAGTGAAAACATTCACACCTTTTTTGTAATTTTGCAGTAATCCAAACGATTTAGTTCAATTCATGACAAGAACAAGAATCATTCTGCTTCTGGCAACAGTGATGGCGGTGTCGGTTGCACCATGCCTCAGAGCTCAAGACTATGTCATCCATACGGTTACAAAAGGACAGGGTCTTTATTCAATATCCAGAATTTACGGAGTCAGCGAAGATGACATCATCAGACTGAATCCCGGTAGCGAAAAGGTTATAAGAATAGGTCAGGCGCTGCGTATCCCCACCAGACAGAGCAATCAGACTGCTGCCCCTGAAACGGTTTCAGAAACTAAAACTGAAACAGTAAGAGAAGGCGGCCTTTTTGTGATAAAGAAGAACAAAACAATATATCGTATCTGCAAGGATTTCGATATCAGCGAAGAAGAGTTCTTGAATGCTAATCCTCAGTACCGTACGGCCCGTCTGCATGTTGGAGATACAGTCAGAATTCCGTCTGCCGGCATGGAACCTGAACCTATACGGCAGCCGCTTGAAGAAGATGCGAAACCGGAGGTAATTGCGCAACTGCCATCAGATCGGATTACAGGCCGTTCACGCCATGTCGGTCAGCCAAATTCCGTAAATGCAGTCATGCTGCTGCCGTTGTCACTTGATGACAGCGTATCGTCAGAACGCGCGAAAATGGTGGAATTCACTCGCGGAATGCTGCTTGCGGTCAAGGATTTGAAGGATGAAGGAATTTCAGTTAACTTGAAGGTGATTGATGCCGGTACAGAAGGGCAATCTTTGGACAAGATAATTGAGGACGGTGGTCTGGATAGCGCCGATGTGGTTTTCGGACCCAAATGGAACAACCAGATAGAACAGGCCGCAGTATGGTCTACGCAACATAATACACCTCTGGTGTTGCCATTCAATTCCAATTCGGATATGGTATATGGAAATCCGCATGTCTTTCAGTTGAATACACCGCAATCGTTTTTTCATCAGGAGATATACGACCATTTCATGACGAACTTTCCGGATCCGAACATAATAGTGCTTAATGACGGTACTGTGAAACATAACGAAATGCTGGACGGACTGAAACGTGCCGTTTTTGAACACGGCTTGTCTGTTACGACAGTTCAGGCCGATACTGCTGCAGTGAATTTAATACTTTCAAAACTTGATTCGCAGCGTCAGAATGTCTTTATCATTGACAGTCCTGAAATTGGCCCTCTGCTTACAATGCTTCCTGTCCTGCAGCTGGTAAGCCGTACAAAAGCTGATGGTATCAGGACTTGCCTGTTCGGATACCCTGAATATCAGTATTATGCTGCCGAACACCTTGACAAACTGTGTGAATGTGACACGTGGTTTTATTCCTGGTTCTTTACAAACAATACACTTAAGGAATCAGAGGAATTCGGCCTGAACTTCATCAAATCGTTCAATCGTCAGGTAATGGTCAGCTATCCCAGTTACGCTCCTTACGGGTACGATACCGGTTATTACTTTCTCAGAGGGTTGGCTTTGTATGGTGATGACTTTGAATCGAATCTTACAAATTTCAGGACAAAGTCAGTACAAATGGGATTCAAGTTCCAGCGTATAGACCAGAGAGGCGGATTCATCAACAACAAGGTGTTCTTTGCGCATTTTTCGCCGGAATACGAAGTTGAAAAGATTGACTTTGACGAATGAAAAAACTGTTCTCCATATTTGTTTTAAGTGCATTGTCTGTAGGGCTTGCTACAAAGGCTGAAGCACAGGTCGGAAGCCCGCGCGATATGAAATCTCTTGGTTTCAATGCCGGCATGGGTACCAGCAGCGTATCATTTGTTCCAAAGATCAAACAGGATATAAGCCTTGGTCCTACTTTCGGCATCACGTTCCGACATATTTCGGAAAAGTACTTTTTCCTTATCTGCGGAACGCAGCTTGAATGCAATTTCGCCGGACGCGGTTGGACGGAACTTATTGAAGACGGTTCTGGAAACGAATACACCCGCAATTCATATTATGTTGAAGTTCCGTTCTTTGCACATCTTGGTATAGGACGTGAAGTACGCGGTTTCCAGACTTACTTGAATATTGGTCCTCAGGTAGGATATCTGATAGGTGAAAAGGAGATTTTCGGCGGCCGGGAACCTTGGAATCCAAGCAATCGCCCCAATAACGTGACCGACCAGTACAATCATGCCATAGAGAACAAGCTTGATTACGGTATTACAGCGGGATTGGGCCTTGAAATGAGAACCGGCATAGGCATTATCGGTTTCGAAGGACGCTATTACTTTGGTCTGGGCAACATTTTCGGCATTACCAAGAAGGACTATTTTGCACGTTGTGCCAACAGCACCATATCACTGCGCGCACATTATATGTTCTCTCTATAAAGAGCATCTGTAAAATTGTGAACCCACTCACCGCGGTCTGGAAAATGGCTAGTCCGTGAGTAAAACAGGCGTATTCACTCACCGCGGTCTGGAAAATGGCTGGCCCGTGAGCAAAACAGGCGTATTCACTCACCGTGGGCTGGAAAATGGCTAGTCCGTGAGCAAAA